>DEBO01000081.1:0-5777 GCA_002348585.1 Alphaproteobacteria bacterium UBA2954
GTGGCTGCAGCTGTTATTGGCGGCTATATGGCAATGAACATTGGCGCCAATGATGTAGCCAATAATATGGGTCCAGCAGTTGGGGGGAAGGTTTTAACAGTTACCGCTGCAGTCATTATTGCTGCAATCTGTGAAGCTGCAGGCGCACTTCTGGCGGGTGGTGATGTGGTGAAAACCGTTGCAAAAGGCATTGTTACTCCTGGCGAAACAATAGATGTTGCTAAATTCCAATTCATGATGTTATCTGCTCTACTTGCGGCAGCGTTATGGATCAATTTGGCGACAATGCTTAATGCTCCTGTATCAACAACTCATTCTATTGTTGGCGGGGTTCTAGGAGGAGGAATAGGAGCTGCAGGGCTTTCAGTGGTCAATTGGGCAACAATGACTAAAATCGCTGCAAGTTGGGTAATTTCGCCATTATTTGGCGGCTGTGTTGCTGCGTTACTTCTGTTTTTTATTAAAAAGAAAGTTTTAAATGCCAATGATAGGTTAGCAGGAGCACGCACTTGGGTTCCAATTCTAGTTGGACTTATGGGAGCCGCCTTTACCGCTTACATGGCAATCAAAGGTTTGAAAAAAATAATGAAGGTTGAGGCTACTGACGTAGTTTTATACGCATTAATAGCTTTCGTAATCTGCTGGTTATTGTCTAGGCCATTTATAGCTAAACGTGTTGCTAATTTAGTTGATGATAGCAAAAAACAACTATATACGCTGTTCAATCTGCCACTGATTATTGGAGTATGTTTGCTTTCATTTGCGCACGGAGCAAATGACGTTGCAAATGCCGTTGGGCCACTCGCCGCCATAGTATCTACAATTGGCGATCAATCAGAAGTGACTGCAAAAGTTTCAATACCTCTATGGGTCATGATAATAGGCGCTTTTGGAATTGCGCTTGGACTGGCTTTATTTGGACCAAAACTCATTGCCACTGTAGGTGAAAAAATAACAAGATTGAACTCACCGCGCGCTTATTGCGTCGCTCTATCATCTGCAGTAACAGTTCTAATAGCGACCTACTTTGGATTGCCTGTGAGTTCTACTCATATAGCTATTGGTGCTATCTTTGGTGTTGGTTTCCTCAGGGAGTTTTTAGAGGCACCAAAACGAAAAAATAAAGCCTCTTTAAAGGCTGATGCTTATCGCAAGCCAAGGCAACTTGTTCGCCGCCGTTTTGTATTCAGCATTGCCGCAGCATGGGTCATCACTGTACCAGCTTCAGCTTTTCTTTCCGCTAGTATTTATTTCTTCATAAACTTACTGTAGCCACAAGCTAAGTTTAAGTTGAGCGCGGAGATGATAATGAATGAACTTTTTGAACAAGGGATGAAGAAAAGACAAGCGACACTTGGTGCCGATTATGTTGAAAATACTATGGCAAAAGCAGACAAGCTGAATCGGCCTTTCCAAGAAGCGATGACAGCATGGTGCTGGGGTTTTGGTTGGGGCGATGATGTCATTGACGAAAAAACTCGGTCAATGATGAACTTGTCTATGATTGGGGCACTGGGCAAAATGACAGAATGGGAGCTACATTGCAACGGCGCAATCCGCAATGGTTGTTCATTAGAAGAAATACGGGCCATTGTGCACGTCATCGGCATATATTGCGGGGTACCGCAAGCTTTAGAATGTATGCGTGTTGCCCGCAAGGTTCTGGATGAACACAACATGTTAGCTGATTAGCAAACCTACTTTTGAGATTGGGTTTGCAAAATTGTTCAAATGGAACAATAATTGCCGTGGTCTCAGAAGTTCATTGGCTCCGGGCAAGCAAAAATGTTTCTGCATGCTGCAAAGCTGCAACTGTGTCAGTATCCAGAAAAAGTGATGCGTCATTTACCTCCATCTGACTGATCATAGCCGGGTGCTCAGACCAAATTTGACGCCCTCCTTGATCACCTTTCAGTGTCTGTAAGTCAGGAAAAAACTGACGCCCCCATGCGACCGGGTGTCCAATTTGGCTTTCGCCATCTTTCAGGTAGACCGGTAAACTAATCGTCTGTTCATGTTGAGGGTTGCTCAAATGATGTTTGCGTAGTTCATTCAATAATGAAGAATTCAGCAATGGCATATCGCCTAATACTACCATGACATCACTAACATCGTTGCTCAGTGCCGCGATTCCTGCACCTACTGAACTAGCCTGACCAGAGCGGAATGCCTTATTTTTTTCAAAACGAACAGGCAGCCCTTTAAGACATGCCCTTACCGCATATTCGTCATATCCAAGCACAATTATAATGTCCTTAAATCCTGCCTTCAGCACTACATCCGTGACATGTCGGATCACTGGTTTTCCTGCAACAACTGATGTCAATTTATTAATATTGCCCATACGGCGGGACTGGCCAGCAGCCAGAACGACAGCGCTCATTTGCGCCTTCGGCGATGAAGGCTTGACAGCCAGATCACGCGGCAAAGGCCGTGAAGCAATTTCCATTAACAAACCACCTGCGGCCATATCAGCCAACTCATCACTTGACAACTCTATATCTGCCAGAAGCAGATGCAGGACCCAATCAAATCCGTTCAGTTTTGGTGAACGAGCACAGCCAGGCATACCAATCACAGGAAGGCTGTCAATATGAGCAACAAGCAACATATTTCCCGGATCAACAGCCAGACCCAACTGATCTATCTGCCCACCAGCAACTTCAATCGCTACAGGCATAATATCCCTGCGGTCAGCAATTGCACTGCACCCGCAAAGCAGAACAAGTTCAGCCCCTGCGGCTCGGGCCGTCTGTATTTCTGCTGCAACGTCGTCACTTTTATGAGCACAACGCTGCCTGCTGATCAGAGTGCACCCCAACTGCTTCATGCGTGTTTCGGTTACATCTTCCGTAGCAGCGTAGACCTTATCCTGTAACACATCATCCGTAGTCTGTATCAAACTTACCCGTCGCCCTCGTAAGGGATGAAACCGAAACACAGTTTTGCCCGCCAAAACCTGCTCAAACTGACGACAGATCTCATCCGGCACAAAATAGGGGATGACTTTCAAAGTGGCGACCATCTGTCCTGCACTTAGTAACTGATTATGCTGCACAAGGCTCAAAGTCAGAGCTTCATCTACACAATTAAGAGCTTTGATGAGGTCACGGTCATACCGGATGATACCCTCGGTTTCAGTTTTGAAATTCACGCGGCCTGTGGCTGCATCTGTGCGGCTAAGACCAGCCGACAGCAGCACAGCTGCAAGTCGGTCTGCTACTTCATTTTCTGACAAATCACCCTTATCTGGCGCTGCACAAACTAGTTGCCGAACGCCATCTTTCATAAAGGCATCAACAAGGGTTCTGGTCAATTGGCTTCCCTTTGCAATCCGCTTACTGGCCAGCCTGTGGCTGTGTGCTAGAATCAGGCCCTCACAGTCATTAATATCAAAAGCGCGGAACTGCATTAGTTGCCTGCTATATGCTGTTTCTTATCTGAACGATTTGTGCTTTCGCGCCAGGCAGAAATAAGTTCAGCAAGCACAGATACAGCAATTTCAGCTGGTGTCTTCGCCCCAATCGGAAGTCCAGCAGGCCCCTTGATTTTTGCTAGCGCTCTTTCTTTTGCACCCGCTTCACGCAAGCGTTTAAGACGCTTTTGTTGCGTGCGACTACTGCCCAAACATGATAAATAAAACAGCGATCCATCAAGAACACATTCTAGCGCATCATCATCAATTTTGGGATCATGAGTCAGCGTGACAAGCGCAGTTGAACTGTCAACATGATGGTCAGCAAAATAATCAGATGGCCATACAAGCTGCAGGTCGATATCAGGGCCGAAACGTTGCTGAGTGGCAAACACCGAGCGCGGATCAATCACCACAACCTGAAAACCTGTTTGAGTGGCCATCGATGAAAGATATTGTGTAATATGCACAGCACCAATAATTATAAGGCGAGGCGGTGGCACTTGAATGAAATGAAAAAGACCTGTTTTTTCATCCAACAAAGACTGCCCCTGCTCAATATCCTTAACTACCGTATCTTTGATAGACGCCGCTTGAACGTCAATAGAAAATGTAACCTTACGGCGATGTTCGATCACGCTTCTAACCTCCTGCAGAAAAGTAACATGCAGCCCGGCGTCCGCCACAGGCAGAACCAGAACAGATATCTGCCCGCCACAGGACAAACCAACTTCCCACGCGGTCTCATCAGCCACACCAAAGTCAAGACGCTGACCTTCACCAGACTTGAGCGCCTCTAGACCAGCTTCAATGACCGCTCCCTCGATACAGCCGCCGGATACTGATCCGGCAATTTCCAAATCCTGCCTGATGATCATAATAGACCCAACCTGACGCGGGGATGACCCCCATGTATGAATTACAAAGCCGATAGCCAGCTGATGGCCGTTTTCTGCCCAGTCAGCCGCGAGACATAACAGCCTATGATCCTGCAACTCTCTTGATTGGCCTAGTTTAGACCACATGTCCGGTCTTACAGTCTTATCTTGCATATCTTCACCTAGTCTTATTGCCCATCCGGTTTATTTTGCAAGCTCATCTACAGACTGAAATTGTAACATAAACATCTGTATAGATTCCCATAAATAAAATGATAATATGACTATCGGATTGAAGGCTGACAAGGCAAGCGCTGCACGTAGTTCATTTTCACACAATGATAGAGTGAGAAAAAAGCTACACCTTTCTGTAAAAAAAACTCCCTCTTTGCACTTTACAAGGCGTTTGTTTGCTCTCACCCTTACTGTTGCGATTTAATCCAATACATCTGGAAGGACAATCATGGCTGCAGTAAAAATGACAGTAAATGGTCAAGCTTTTGGATATAATGTTCCAGATAATACATTACTGGTTTCATTTATCAGAGAAACTCTTGGGCTCACCGGCACTCACATTGGTTGTGATACAAGCCAGTGTGGCGCATGTGTAGTGCATATGGATGGCCGATCTGTTAAAGCCTGCACAATGCTGGCTGCGCAAGCTGACGGATCCGCAATAACAACAATTGAAGGCATTGCAGATGGTGATGAGCTGCATCCAATGCAAAGGGCATTTCACGAGAATCACGGATTGCAGTGCGGCTTTTGTACGCCTGGTATGATAATGAACGCAATTGAATTAGTTGAGAAAAACAAGGAGCTAACAGAACAGCAGATCCGTGAAGGTCTGGAAGGGAATATCTGTCGATGTACCGGTTATCACAATATTATCAAATCAGTGCAGGCTGCTGCTAATGAAATGAGAATTTAAGATGCCAGAACATAGAATGAACCGAGGAATTAGGATGCCAGTCCGCAGACTAGCTCACAAAAAGTTTGTCACTACCAAAGGCCACAATATATATAACATCAATCGTAATGGACAGTTGTTTGATAACTTGAGCCATCCAGATGTTACGCATGATGTAACTGCCAAAGCAGCTAAATAATAAGCGTGAAGGAGATTTAAACATGTATGCAACAACTTATATCAAAGCAAAAGATGTTGCCGATGCTGTAAGTCAACTTAAAGGCGCAGACGAGGGCAAATTGCTGGCAGGAGGACAAACTTTAATCCCAACACTAAAGCAGCGTCTGACTTCATCAGATCGTCTTATTGATCTGACTGACACCGGCTTGTCTGGGATAAATGATGAGGGTAGCAATATTCGCATCGGCGCCATGACCCGTCATGTTGAAGTGGAGACATCTGAACTGGTGAAAAGTACGATACCAGCGCTAGCTGCACTGGCAGGCGGCATCGGCGACCGTCAGGTGCGAAATTGCGGAACCATTGGCGGATCTGTCGCCAACAATGATCCGTC
>DEBO01000081.1:6173-7733 GCA_002348585.1 Alphaproteobacteria bacterium UBA2954
TAGCAGCAGGTGACTATTTCACAGGGATGTTTGAAACTGCTTTGGATGAAGATGAAGTTATAACAGCTGTCAGCTTTCCAAAGCCAGAGGCAGCATCTTATGTAAAATTTCCAAACCCCGCTTCTCGTTATGCAATGGTCGGCGTTTTTGTGGCCAAAACAAATAGCGGCGTTGCTGTGGCTGTTACTGGTGCAGGACAGGATGGTGTCTTCCGTCACGATGGTCTTGAAGCTGCGCTGAACAGCAGCTTTTCTGCTGATTCTGTTGATGGTGTAGCTGTTGATGACTCTGTGTTGATGAGCGATATGCATGCATCAGCAGATTATCGTGCTCACCTGATAACACAGATGACAAAGAGAGCAGTTGCAGCCTGCTGAATTCAGACAGCTGAATATCGAAATAATAGGCAGGATGGAATGCCGCCAAGCCTGTTTTCATGTTGGGGCTCACAGCTGGACAATCCCATTTACATGAAGCCTGAAAATCTTATAACTTTAAGCGAGAATTTTTTCCACACTTTATCTCGAGAGCGCGTCTACTTCATGGAACTAAAACAATCACAAGACATCCCACTACCTGTTGATAAAGTTTGGTCTGCGTTAAATGATGACCAAATTTTAGCTCAGGCTATTCCAGGCTGTCAGGAATTGACAAAAATATCTGACACTGAACTTACTGCCAAGGTTAAACTCAAGGTCGGCCCCGTTTCAGCAACCTTCAACGGCGAGGTCATCTTATCAGAAGTGAGTCCTCCTCATTCTTACATGATATCAGGTACAGGAAAAGGGGGCGTAGCTGGTAGCGCAACCGGATCAGCGCGGGTCGAACTGGAAGCCATTGACAATGGTAGCGCTACCAGATTGACCTATGACGTTGATGCCGCGGTAACAGGTAAAATTGCACAGTTAGGTTCACGCCTTATTGAAAGCACAGCCAAGAAGTTGGCAACTAAATTTTTTACTGATTTTATTGCCATTCTCTTACCTGAATCTGAACAAAGCTAAATATCTCAAACGAATATAAGTCTGATATTGAAAGGTCATAAACACATGTCTCCAGCCAAACTTTTTACTCCTATTACCCTCGGTGGTGTTGAACTGCGAAATCGTATCATCGTTGCTCCAATGTGTCAGTATAGCGCGTCAGATGGTAATGCCAGTGACTGGCACCTTATGCATATTGGTCAGTTTTCTGTTTCAGGTGTTGGCCTTATTTTCATGGAAGCGACAGGTGTAACACCGCAGGGACGCATCTCGCCAGGATGTCTAGGATTATGGTCAGACGAAAATCAAGCTGCGTTGAAACGTGTAGTGAATTTCTGTAACGATTATGGCCATGCCAAAATGGGCATTCAACTTGCCCATGCAGGCCGCAAGGGTTCGACCGACTTACCCTGGCTGGGTGGGACACCAATACCCTCATCAGATGATAGAGGTTGGCGCACCTGCGGGCCGTCAGCAACCCGTTATTCAGATGCATTTGAATTACCTGATGCGCTGGATGAAGATGGGCTAAATGAGATAAAAGCTGCCTTTGTTCAAGCAGCCAGGCGGGCTGATG
>DEBO01000081.1:8131-10717 GCA_002348585.1 Alphaproteobacteria bacterium UBA2954
TCGCCATTGAGCAACCAGCGAAATGACGATTACGGCGGCTCACTTGAAGGAAGAATGAAATTCCCATTAGAAGTATTTGAGTCGGTGCGGGCCGTATGGCCAAAACATAAGGCACTTGGAGTGCGTTTTTCCGCAACTGATTGGGTAGACAGCTCAAGCTGGGATGTTATGGAAGCAACTGCTTTCTCACATGAGCTAAAACGGCGGGGTGTCGATTTTATTGACGTTTCGAGTGGCGGTAATTCACCCCTGCAGCAGATTGACGTTGGCCCTGGCTATCAGACCGGTTTTGCCAGTGACATCCGGCGTGAAACGGGCCTGCCAACAATGGCTGTTGGCCAAATCACTGAGCCAAAACAGGCAGAAGCAATTTTGCGTTCAGGACAGGCAGATATGATCTCGTTGGCTAGAGGGATGCTGTATAATCCGCGCTGGGCTTGGCACGCAGCAGAGGAATTAGATGCAGAAGTAGCCTATGCTCCACAATATATGCGCACAAACCGCGCCCTGCGTGGATTGCCAATACCTGGAAATCCGCCAACTCCCAAATAACACTGCTCTAAAAAACTATATTAGTAAAAAATTGTTGGTTTGTGTGTAGTTGCCTGCTCTGCTCTCCAGCACGTCAATTCAGTTTTCCTTCACATCTATCCGCTCGGCGTCGGGGATTTTTTACTGATCACATTTAGAACAGCTTGCCTGATTATTCTGTGATCTTCACACTTGATTAGGTCCGTTGAGAGTGAAAGGTCTGAATGAATCCCCCTGAGAAGTCCTCATTTCCACCTGTGCATAAATTGCCTGCACTTAACCTTGGTTTGCAGCCATGCGCGCCATCAGATTGGCTGGATGCACCTGATGCGTTTGGTGATGACCTAATGCGGACTAGGCAACTAGCTGAAAAAAAGCATCTAATTGCTGAACAAAAATCAAAGATATATGCCTGTCTTCCAGTTGCTCAGGCTGCAGAGAAAGAGGCAACTGCTGCTTTAGCAGAGCATCTTCATATTTATAATCAACTCTCTTTGCCATCACAGAAAATTGATAGTCTTTTATCTGTTTCTGGTCAGATTCCTGAAGATATTCT
The DNA here is from genome assembly GCA_002348585.1 of Alphaproteobacteria bacterium UBA2954. GTDB lineage: Bacteria > Pseudomonadota > Alphaproteobacteria > Puniceispirillales > Puniceispirillaceae > JADHLI01. Next base: position 9,219 of record DEBO01000081.1, read on the forward strand.
CATCATGCTACCCACCGAAAAAGGCAGCCCAAATACGGATTGGATTTTAGGTGCCGCGTGTTTGTGTTTTCCCAGCCATTGGCGCCTGCAGGATAAAATGGGCAAGTCAATCACAGCCATACACTCACCTGTGCCAGACTTTGCGGAGGTGCTGGCGGGACCTGTAATTCGTTTCTTTACAAACATGCAGATACGTAGACTTTCACAACGGCTAAACTGGTCTGTGCAAACAGAAGACAAGCTCCATACACCGCACCACACACCAATAAAGTTTACAATGAGAAAAGCAAACGATTGGGGCAATATCATACATATTCGTATCGAGAGGCAATGTTTTTTCAAATTACCTGTGACTGAAGCTATTATTTTTTCAATCCGTACGAGCCTTGCGCCTTTGAATAAGTTTCAGGAAACTCCTGAATTTCCACATGCAGTCTTACAGCAGACTGAAAAATTATCTGAGGCTTTCTACAGCTATAAAAATTTAAGCAGTACAGAAGAGGGCCTAAGGATATGGATTGACAAATATATGCCTCAAACGACATGATCATGGTTGGTGCAAGAACAGGATCACAAGCCAATGAAGCTGACTGACAAAGAACAGGAAATGCTGGCTGGCAAAGCGGGGCCAGTTGTCAAATGGGCGATGGAACATCAGCTTCAAGTTGGCCGCATGTTTGATGCTGAAGACATGGTCACAGTCAGTCAGGCGCATATGATGGCTGACCCAGAATCACTTGGTGAACCCGGTGTGCAATTCGCTGAGAAAATGGCAAAAGATGGCGCACGTGTTTGCATACCGATGATCACAGATCCGCGCGGTGTGGACCTCGCTTGTTACGAGCCGCTTGGTCAGACCAAACAAATGGCTGACCTCGAGCGCCGTTTCATCGCAGCCTGTCAGACCATGGGCATCATCATGACAAATACCTGCATTAATTATCAGACCATCATGCCACCCGTATTTGGCGACCATGTGGCCTTTGGTGATACGGGTGTTGTCATTTATTCAAACTCAGTTTGCGGGGCCCGATCAAATTTCGAGGGAGGACCTTCTGCACTAGCTGCCGGACTGACAGGCCGCACCCCGCGTTACGGTCTGCATCTGGATGAAAAAAGACAAGCCACACAAAGATATGTTGTCTCATCTAACCCTCGGGACTTAATGGAATGGGGTGTTCTGGGGGCAACAATTGGCCGAATGGCTGGCAGTTACTGGGAAGTGCCTGTTATAGAAGGCATTGAAGAAGCCCCCACATCCGATCAGTTGAAACATTTTGGAGCAGCCATGGCCAGCTATGGATCAACTCCCTTGTTCCATATTGTTGGCATCACACCAGAATGCCGCAGGCTGACTGATGTTGGAGGGGAAACGCTAAACTCGACATCTGTTACAGGAGAAATGCTGGATGCGCTAAAACAGCCTTTCACTGCGATTGGGGACCCACTTGATGTTGTGGTATTTGCTGCCCCGCAACTTAGTCTTGTTGAGATGGCTG
>DEBO01000105.1 GCA_002348585.1 Alphaproteobacteria bacterium UBA2954
TCTCGCCAAAAATTCAAAATTTGTGTGCGCTGTCAATCCCTTTATCTTAAATCGGTGAGGCCGTTCTCGAACCAGGTTTAGTGTACTTTCGCCAATAGACCCTGTTGCACCTAAAATGGTTAGTGAGCGTTGATTTACTATAAATTACCCTTTATCCGGCATTTATAGCATCGAAAGTCTAAGCCAGAAGGGTGTATACTGAATTAAATCAATAGCAATTATCAACGGCAATACGCTAAGATAGCCATCAAACCTGTCAAGTGCGCCACCATGACCCGGCACAAAAGAACTGCTGTCTTTTTTACCCAGTCTGCGCTTTACCCGCGATTCAAATAAATCACCCGATTGCGCAAAAACACAGACCAAGACAGCAAATCCCCACCCTGCAGGCTCAGAAAATGATACGCCCAGTATAAAGGAAAGTGCAAGCACAACCAATAATGAACAGAATAGACCGCCAGCAGCACCTGTCCATGTCTTTGACGGGCTAATGCTTGGTGCTAATTTAGGTCCACCCAATAGACGCCCAAAGAAATAGGCTCCAATATCTCCTGCCGAGATCACTGCCGCTAGACAAATCAAAATCAAGTGGCCATCTTGCTTTGTCAGTAACACTCCTAAACAGATTGCAGCTAACATTAGAAGTCCAATAAATCCTGGCTCACGTTGTTTGTTCAGAAAAAAGGACATACCAAAAAGAATGGACCAAAGCAAAGCTATGGCAGCGCTAGACAGGGGTGCAAAAGCTAAAAAGAAAGGTAAGACTAGCAGCAGCCATATCAGTGCCATGCTAAGCGTATACTGATCACCTGTGAGCATCCGAGCAGCTTCATAAGCCAGCCAAATAATCGCTACGCCGCCGGCAAAAACTGCATATGGAAAACCTGCAATCACCCCCAAAAACAAGGGTATAAAATACAGCGAGCCAACAATTCTCACCCAAAAATCCCCAACTAATGCCATGTCAGGCTCTTATGGTAGTTTCGACGGCATCGTCTTCAGCAACGTTATCGCCACCATAACGCCTATTTCGGCCGTAATAGTCTTTTATGGCCATTGATAGGTCCTGAAGGGTAAAGTCTGGCCATAAAACGTCAGTAAAATAGAGTTCGGCGTAGCTTATCTCCCACAACACAAAGTTAGACAGACGCTTTTCGCCTCCTGTTCTTATCAGCAAATCAACGTCTGGCAGCGAAGATGTATTTAGTCCCATTTCAAACTCATGCTGTTGCAGTTGATTCTTTTGACCGAATTTCTGAATGGCCCTTTGAGCTGCTTTCAGAATATCTTGACGACCCCCATAATTAATTCCAACTGTAAGTGTCATGCGTGCGCATGATGCTGTCTGTTGTTCAGCGCGCGTAAATGCGTCTTGCAAGTCTTGGTCAAAGGCTGTTCTATCGCCGATAATTAGCAGTCTGATATCATCATCAACCAACTGCTGGACATCATTTTTGAGAAATTTCCTCATCAAGCCAAGCAAACTCGATATTTCGGCCTGTGACCGTTTCCAGTTTTCACGGGAAAATGCAAACACAGTAAAATGTTGAATACCATGTTCAGCTACAGAACGGGCAATTGTTTTCAGATTCTGCGCGCCATGGTAATGGCCGGCAAGAATTCTTAACGCATTTTGTCGCGCCCAACGGCGATTGCCATCCATAATAATTGCCAGATGTCTCAATGCCATCGACTCACCCTCATACACTCAGGATATCTTTTTCCTTCTGAGCGAGCATATCATCAATTTTTGAAATATGGCTGTCTGTCAATTTCTGTGCTTCATTTTCCAGACCATGACGCTCATCTTCTGACATTCCACCCTCTTTTTCAGCCTTGCGCACAGCTTCAATCGCGTCTCTGCGAATGTTTCTAATGGCAACACGGCTAGCTTCAGCATATTTACCAGCGACTTTTACCATCTCTTTGCGACGTTCTTCACTTAAATCAGGTATAGGAATGCGAATAACGGAACCTTCGGCCTGAGGGTTCAGTCCAAGACCAGAATCGCGAATGGCCTTTTCTGCCGCCTCAGACAATCCTGCATCCCACACGGTAACTGTTAATAGACGTGATTCAGGAGCAGAGACGTTACTCAGTTGATTTAGCGGCATTTTTGAGCCGTACGCATCGACAATCACAGGGTCAAGCATTGTGGTTGACGCTCGGCCAGCCCGCAGACCAGAAAAATCATTAGAAAGGCTGACAACTGACGCATCCATCCTACGACTTACATCATTCATATCGACCATGAGACCACCTTTTTAATTTTATACTTATTCTCGTTCTTCTTATTATTTAATCAAATCCAGGCTAAAACACAAAAGGACTAGCGGGCACCTGCTTCGTTAACAAGAGTAAATGCCCCATCATGTTTTAACACGCTATTAAATCCACCCGAATTAGAAATTGAAAACACCAGAATTGGGATGTTATTTTCGCGTGAAAGCGAAATCGCAGAGGCATCCATTACCTTCAAGTCACGTGAAAGCACATGTATGTAACTAAGAGCGTCAAAACGTTTAGCATTGGCAAACTTTTCTGGATCAGAGTCATAAACACCGTCCACACGTGTTCCTTTCAGTAAAACATCACAATTCATTTCCGAGGCTCTGAGAGCTGCAGCTGTATCTGTAGTAAAGAAAGGATTTCCCGTACCTGCTGCAAAAATTACAATGCGGCCCTTTTCCATATGTCGCATGGCTCTACGCCGGATATAAGGCTCACAAACCGCGCTGATTGGCAAAGCTGACATGACCCTCACGGGGACATCTTTTTGTTCCAATGCACTCTGCATCGCTAGCGCATTCATCACCGTAGCCAGCATCCCCATGTAATCACCCGTGGCCCGCTCCATTCCAGCAGCCGCACCCGATACGCCCCGAAAGATGTTCCCACCGCCAATAACCAGGCAGACTTCTATGCCCTGCTCAGAAACATCTTTGATCTCCTCAGCAACACGCAGCACCATATCTGTGTCAATACCGTATGTTTGCTTACCCATCAGGGATTCGCCAGAAATTTTCAGCAAAACACGCTTATAGTAGAAACTGTTCATTTCCGGATTATTCCTAATTCATTGACTGTTCTGGCAGTCATTCCCAATCCCCAGCCAGAATGATTCATGATGCCATTAATCTGCCAAAGAGGAAAGGCTGGCTTTCAAAAAAACCCCAAACCAACATAGGCTTGAGGACAAGGATGTCTGAACAACCAGATGCTAAGCACATCATCCGCCAAGCTGGGCAGCAACTTCGGCTGCAAAATCTGTTTGTTCTTTTTCAACCCCTTCGCCAAGGTTAAATTGACTAAAGGCTGTTAACGCTATCGCTGAACCCGCATCCCTGGCCGCCATTTCGATAACAGCTTTCACTTTGGTTTCACCGTCAACGACAAAAATCTGCTCAAGCAGAACAACTTCCTCGTAATATTTACGCATACGTCCCCCGACCATCTTTTCAGCAATGTCCTGCGGCTTGCCTGATGCTTTGGCCTGTTCAATAAGAACATCACGTTCCCGCTCGACCATCGCCGGATCAAGATCATCAATAGAAAGTGACGCAGGCGATGTTGCCGCAATATGCATGGCTAACTGCTTGCCAAGAACTGCCAAGGAAGCTTCATCAGCAGCGGAAGATAACCCAACCAAAACACCGATCCGGCCAAGGCCTTCACCAACTGCGTTATGAACGTAAGGAACAACAAGGCCTGAATCTACTGAAACTTTTTGCATACGACGCAGGGACATGTTTTCGCCAATTGTAGCGATTTTCTGTGTTAGTTCCTCTTCAACTGTGCGGCCGGCACCTGGAAAATCTGCAGCTTTCAGCGCGTCCAGGTCATTTACACCCAAGGCAATATCAGCAAGCGCCTTTGCAAAATTCTGAAATTCATCATTACGTGAAAC
>DEBO01000090.1 GCA_002348585.1 Alphaproteobacteria bacterium UBA2954
TGTATCGACACCACGATGAATAACGGTTACCGATTCCGCTGGCCTGTGTTGCCTATAATGTTTGACAATAATGGATTTGATGAAATCAGAAATAGCTATCACAGAATCTGCTTTTAGCATCTTTCTGTTATACATATGTTTGATTGCATTCTGAGGCTCAAATTTGCTGTGTATGGTCGCTACAGTGGCCATCGACAGACGCGTAGCAACAGAAAGGGCAATCCAGGCTGGGGCTCGGGATCTTACATGGACGATGTCCGCACCTTCAGACTGAAGAATATTTGCTAACCTTGACCTAATCAACGGCCATCTAAATGGATTTTTTGAATGAACCGGCAACCGATGAACTGTTACTCCCAGCCTTACCAATTGTGTTTCAAACAAACCACCATTGCTGACCACCACAGCCTTGTATCCTCGGTCAATAATTGCCCTGGCAATCTCTACCGTCCCACGCTCAACCCCACCCCTGTTCAAGGCGGGCAGAATCTGAACAATAACAGGGCGGGTGATAGTGTGGTTTTTAGACATAAATTTCTTAATAATTCTCAGATAAATTGGTACAAAGTTAGAGGTAAACTGTATGCCCATATTTGGCAACGGGCGAATTGGGTTTTAATCTCATCATAAGATATGTGAGCATGGTGCTAACAACTCAAATACAAAGACAAAGGACCAGTATGATTATGCAAAATAGCGGCCAGTTGGACCCTGTATCCTATTTGACCTGCCCAGATGATTCAAAACGCGCCTATTTGCGTCATGAAGGCCATAAGGAGGGTCCTGGATTAGTATTCCTTGCTGGGCATGGGTCAGACATGTTTGGAACCAAGGCAGATGCACTTCATCAAATGGCGTGCATCCACGATATACCTTTCCTGCGATTTGATTATTTTGGGCATGGCCTGTCTGATGGTGCATTTCTAGACGGAACTATTACGAAATGGGTAAATGATTGTGTAATGATGCTTGATCAGTTGACCACTGGGCCACAAATTCTGGTAGGCTCCTCGCTCGGTGGGTGGCTGATGATCCGAACAGCACAGGAACGTCGCGACCGCATTGCCGGACTAGTTGGTATTGCCGCCGCACCTGATTTTACCGAGACATTGATTTGGGAAGGCCTAACTAGCAAGCAAAAACAACAGATGGAGGCGAATGGGCAGATTGCTCTTCCAAACCCATATGCCCCCGAGGATGTGATCTATCCCTATCATCTAGTCCTTGACGGACGGAGTAATCTAGTACTGGACAAACCAATTAATCTGGATATTCCCTTGACCCTTTTTCAGGGTATGGCCGATCAAGAAGTGCCCTGGCAAACAGCAATACAAATTGCTGAAAAATGGTGTGGTGAACAGGTTGATGTAATTTTGGATAAACAGGCTGGCCACCGGTTTTCTGAAGACCACCACTTGCAGCAAATTTGTGCCGCCACATATAGGCTTTACGCGGCCGAAGCAGAGATGCGAAAGTGCTAAAGTTTAGAAATCCAGTTCGGTATAATGAGCTGACGGCGGCATGCCAACTACTATATCGGAAAGCAAGGGCCGAAAACTGGGCCGACTTTTGAGTTTCATGTACCACATTTTAGCTTCCTCACACCTATTCCAGTCAATATCTCCAAAATAGTCAAGAACAGATAAATGCGCGGCTGCTACCAAATCAGCTAGAGTTATGTCGGGTCCGGCCAGCCATGGATTCTGTGTCGATAGCCACTCTATATAATTCATATGGATTTGCGCATTGGTTAGCGCTGCCCGCATGATAGTTGATGACGCAGGCTGACCAGACACAAATCTTTTGATGATCCGTTCCTTGATCAGAGGACGGGATACCTCCAACATAAATTTTATTTCAAACCAATCTATCAGCCGTCTGACCTCGGCACGTTGACCGGCATATTTAGGCATCAGCTTATTCAGTTCAACGATTTCTTCTAGCCATTCACTTATCACTCGTGCTCCACAAACAACCCCCAGACTCTCATCCTCAAGAACTGGCACTTCACCGGCAGGGTTGAGGGCTAGGAACGCATCATCACGAAGCCAAGGGACTTGTGTCCTTAAGGTGATGTCAAATCTATATTCGCTGCACTGCAGCCTGATAAATCGGCTGGACGGGGATAGAGGATAATGATGTAGAATAGCCATTGTCAGTGTCCAGTTTTTCCAGCAGCAGGAGGCAAAACAGCCATTGGACCTACAGGCAAGTTATCCAGACCAACTTCATGTAATGCACGTATCTGCAGAACATTAGGCAACACAGCGCCTGGCCAGATAAACTGACCATCTTCTACGTGGACAAAGCCAAATCTTGGGTAATAATCAGGGTCTCCTGATACTAACACAAAATCCCACTTATTGTGTTGCTGCGCGCGCCTAAGCCCATCAATCACTAATGCACGCCCAAAACCTTTACCATAAAGGTCAGGCTGCACGGCTAACGGACCCAGCAGAAGCTGGCAATGACCGCCAACTATCACTTCCCAAAAGCGAAGGCTACCGCAGATTTTATTATTTTGTGACGCAACCAAGCACAAACCACTTACGGGCTCGGCTGGGCGCAAATACCAGACTGCCCTATTATTGCGTTCAGCACCGAATGCAGCTTTCATCAAGCCGGCAATATCCAGTTTGTCTGCATTCTCCTGAAGTCTGATATCCACAAGCGTTGCCCCCTATCTTCAGACACAAGCATATAGCCGATGCGGTCTAGATTGACAATTAAGCTTCTGCAATTTGATGAGATTAAACCGATAGTATTTCAGAAGACAAATGACAAAAATGATTCAATGCAAATCGCAATTTAATTCTAAGTTGCAGACCTTAATTCATAAAAATCTTTACCGGCCAAAATAGCCGAATTTTTAATAGGTTTTTCTTTTTTCAATGCCTCGCAAGAATAGTCTTTTATGAATAAGTGTGATTCTCCAATTATAGAAGAAATCAGTGCATTAAAAGCTAGTAAACATCTCGAAGATATCTTTTATCACGTTTTAAATTCTTCACGTATTCCGCTGCGGATTCTGGGGATAGACCTCCATGTTCGATAATGATTTGATGCAATGTTTTATCAACATCTTTAGCCATTCTACTCGCATCTCCACAAACGTAGAAACAGCCTCCCTCTTCAATAGCACCAAAAAGATTTTTACCTTGTTCTATCATCTTATTTTGTACATATATTTTTTCTGACTGATCACGCGAAAATGCTAAATCAAAGCGGCTCAAAAGACCTGAATTTGACATCGCATTTAATTCATTTTCATAGAGAAAATCTGTTTTTCTGTGCTGGTCACCAAAGAATAACCAGTTATTTCCTGACGCTCCTCTTATTTGTCTTTCCTGTAAAAATGCTCTAAAGGGCGCTATACCAGTGCCGGGACCTACCATGATCATAGGAACGGAGTCGTCTTTGGGGATCCTAAAGTTCTTGTTTGGCAACAAAAATATGCCCGCAGTTGCTCCTGACAAGCCATCGTCCGCCAAAAATGTTGAGGCCACACCCTTATGTTCTCTATCATTATAATTCCAACGTACTGCAGCTACTGTGAGGTGAACCTCTTGATCAAATACGTTTGGGCTAGATGATATTGAATATGCTCTATGCTGCAAGGGCTTGAGCCAGCTGAGAAATTTCATAGGTTCTATTTTCAGATCCGAATTTAAATTCAGCAAATCAAGTATGTCTTTGCCCCAAAGAAATTTTTCTAGCTTTTCCTTGGCTTTGATAGCATCACTTAATTCTCTGTCTGCAAAAAGTTTCTCAATCTCATATACTAATTCGCGTGAAGGGGACATTATTTCAAAATCACTGGTTAGTAATTGCCCGATCGATTTATCAAACCCTTCCACTGCATCATCAAAGCTTTTGTTCAATCTATCTAATATCTTTTCAACTAGATCATTAGCGTTCTTCGGCATAATGCCCAGAGCGTCTCCAGCTTCATATTTTATATCACTGCCAGATAAATCAAAGGACAAATGACGTATTTCCTTCGCAGACCCCTGACCTGAAAGTAGATTGTTTTCAATAATTTTTGAAATAAATGGATTCTTTTTGTTCCATTTAGACTTTTTTATTTCAGTCTTTTGGATCGATTTTTCGTGCACTTCCGTCTTGTTCGAATCAGTTGATGATATGGTTGCCGGAAGAATGGTTTCGTCGAGCCAAGAAGCAGCGGGCGCTTCATAATCCACGTCACAATCGATTCTTTGTGACATTCTCAATGCCCCTAATTGCTCTAGTCTAGTATCTATCAACTTGCCAGCATGACAAAACTCATCGTAACTGGTATCGCCGAGCGCTAGCACTGCATAGTTCAATTTCTCTAACCGAGGTGCTGTTTCTGCTTTCACTGCGTCCCAAAAAATCTGGGCGTTGTCAGGCATTTCGCCTTCGCCATAGGTTGAAACAACTATTAAAGCATGT
>DEBO01000003.1:0-4118 GCA_002348585.1 Alphaproteobacteria bacterium UBA2954
TGTTCCGACAAAACTTGCGAGCGGCAAGTGAATAGCTTACCACAGAATTATGACAGACATGCTCGACAAAACAGAGATGCGGCCAGTTATCGGTCTGATGTCGGGGACTAGCGCAGATGGCATTGATGGCTGTATTTTGCTGACAGACGGGCAGCATGTCAAACACACACATATCAGCCTGTGTCAGCCCTATCCAGGCCCTGTTGAAAAGGCTATCCAAGCTGCCCGACGTGACCCAGCAAGCTTTCTTGCGGACCCGCAACGCCGGACAGCACTTATCAACGCCATCACAGACAGCCATGCGGATAGTGTATATCATCTGTTGCGCATAGCTGCAGAAGAAGGACTGCCGGCTGTGCATCTGTGCGGCTTTCATGGACAAACGGTCTATCATCAGCCAGAGGCAGGTCGGACCATTCAGCTGGGTGATGGAAACCGGCTGGCTCAACTGTGCGGCCTGCCGGTAATTTATGATTTTAGACGGGCCGATATGGAGGCAGGCGGACAGGGCGCACCGCTTGCCCCTGTTTATCATCAAATACTGCTCAGCCAGGCTGGCTGCCAGCTTCCAGCCGGTTTTCTTAATTTGGGCGGGATCGCTAATCTGACAGCCTGTACAGATACCCATCTCCTTGGGTTTGATACCGGCCCGGCAAATGCGCTGACAGATGCTGTCTGCCAAACAGAGCTGGGTCTGCCCTATGACAAGGACGGGACAATCGCCGCAAAGGGCTACATTTTTGCCCCATTTTTAGAGGCTGTCCTGCAGGATTCTTATTTCCAGCGCAGTGGCCCACGTTCATTAGACTGGTCCCATTTTTCTGACTACTTGCAGCACCCTGACTTTCGCGCATTATCCGTTGAAGATAAGCTGGCCAGCCTGACCGCGCTCAGTGCGCAGAGTATTGCTGTGGGTATATCCAATCTGCCTTTTGCGCTGAGAACCCTGATTGTGGCAGGTGGGGGAGTGCAAAATAAAACCATGATGAAGATGATTTCTGATGCTCTGCCAGATGGGCTCACCCTGGCCACAGCAGAGGACATAGGCGCTGCATCAGATATGATAGAGGCCGAACTTATTGCTCTACTGGCGGCACGCTATCTTACCCAGCTACCCTCTACCTGGCCAGAAACCACTGGCGCCTCCGCAGCGCAGATTGCCGGCATGCGCGCGGACCCTCTATAAAAAACCCTTCGCGCCCGAAACATAATAGGGCCGGTAAGGCGGCGGAGGCGGTATCATTGCTCGAATATCGGAAAAGGGAAACCGCGCTGCGCTGCGATAGGCTTCAGCATAATGACCTTCGGGGGCATTACATTGGGCAGATCGAAACCGATTAAGCAACGCTGCCCCATCGGCAAAACGTTCAGGCATCTGGCTGGTGTGGGCCAGTATTGCCGCTCTTTTCTCTGCCTGCCAGTTGGTAATATCCACGTAATAGTCGGGGACAAACCCGACCCCCATCAGCGTGTCTGCATAAAGAACAGGGCAGTTGAAACCAGCCAGCTCAGTAACCCATGAGGACAACGCGCGGTGGTCTGTGTGATAATCTTCAGGGGCGTGTGTGAGGATAAGGTCAGGCGCAACATTTGTTATGTGATCATAAACAACCTGCCGCCCGCGCGCAGTTCCCGACAGGACCCCATCTGGCAGGCCCAGCAATACAGGTGCAGCCAGAGGGGATAGGGCTAATTTTGTTTCAGCAGCCCGCCGTTCTGCTAGGGTATTGTCCTGGCCCGCTACTGCACCTGCTGCCCCGTCTGTGGCGACCGCCAAATGAAGCTCATCCCCACGGTCTTTGCAGGCAGCCAACAGTCCATAACAGAAAATTTCCAAATCATCAGGGTGCGCGCCCATTGCCAGTATCCGCATGCCTTATCCTTTTTCTTTTTCCTCGCCAGAACAAGCTGACCCCTTCATAATGCCTGACAGCACAAAGAAGGGCAATCAGACAGAAGATGATAAATAGACAAATCCATCGTGGCTATATTGAGGGGTATTATGGCAGGCTGCTGTCTTTTAAGGATAGACATCAGCTACTTAGCACATTGCATGATTTGTCCATGGACAGCTATCTTTATGCGCCAAAAGAAGATGTGTTGCACCGCTTTGACTGGCGCCGGCCCTACCCTGAAGATTGGTGTGCTGACTTTGCAGCGTTTTGTGAGGCCGCACGGGCAAAACAGATAAGAATTCTGGCAGGCATTGCCCCAGGTCTGGATTTTGCCTTTGACGATGATAAAGACGACACAGTCGCGCTGCGGGCAAAAGCAGAACAGCTTGCCAAGGCAGGCGCAGATGGTCTTGTGCTGATGTTTGATGATATCAGCGCGGACTTGTCTGTTTTTGGCCGGGCCGGTATCAGCGAAGGCCAAGCCCATGCCCGGCTAGCCACATGGCTGCAGGAGGAAACAGGCTGTCCTGTCTTTCTGGTGCCTCGTCTGTATGCTGATGAGGTCGAAGGTGATCATTCGGCTTATGCATCTGATCTGAACCAAAACATGGCCGAAGATATCGGAGTGTTTACTTGCGGTGTAACAATTGTTGCAGAGAAAATCAGCCTTCCTAACAAAGCGGGAATTCTGGCAGATAAGCTTAGGCAACCCCTTATCATATGGGATAATCTATATTGTAATGATTATTGTCCGCGTCGTTTGTTTACGGGCGAATGGACGGGTCGTAAAGAGACTGATCCGATCCTGCTGAATGGAACTGGCATGCCAGAAACAGACAAATTATTATTAGGCCTGATGGCCGGAAAGGACAGAGAAGTCCTGTTTGCCAAAGCCGGTGTTCCGGCAGCCTTTGCCCACATTGAATACTGTCTGTGGCATCCTTTCTTTTCCGGCCAACCGAGAGCAGCTGCTCAGCCTGACCCGCAAGGGGTTCTGGAAGCACTTGAGGAGTTGCTCTGGCAATGGAAAGGCCAGCTGGCCAGAGAATGGTATCCTTATCTATTTGGGCTAAAAGGTGACTTATTAATCGCAGGCGGCGAAATGGAGAATAAAAGAATTTACAAAACCCAAACAAAAGCGCTTGCATCTGTTCTAACTAAACAACGCTCACCTGCCTTAACTGCTGACGGCTCAGGCTCATGACCAACCCCACTGCTGTCAACATTTTTGATGGCCATAACGACCTGGCCTATCAGCTGTGGCAGCGCGGCGATCGCAATGGCACAGCCTTTCTCAATGAAAATGAGGCGGCCTTAAGTGTAACAGCACAGAAAGCAGCTGCCGGCGGTCTGCAGGCCGGGCTGTTTGCTCTTTTTGTTCCGCAGCCACGCAGAGACATGGACACTTCATCTACACCGCAACAGGCTTACGCGTTTGAAACCGCCTGCCAGATGGCAGCTATACTGAACCAGCTATCAGATGACCATCCAGACCGCTTTCAGGTCTGCAGATCAGCTCCTGAAATTGACACGGCAACAGATGCTGGGGCATTGGCGGCTGTGCTACATCTTGAAGGCGCAGAGCCTATCAGCCCTGCTCTTACCGAGCTGGACGCCTTCTATGCTATGGGGGTCAGATCCATCGGCCCGCTATGGTCACGGCCGAATGCTTTCGGCACTGGTGTGCCCTTCAGCTTTCCGGGCAGCCCTGATCAGGGCACTGGCCTGACAGATGCAGGCAAAGCCCTAGTTACAGCTTGTGATCAAATGAACATGCTTCTTGATGTTTCACATCTGAATGAAGCCGGATTCTGGGATACTGCCCGTCTCTCACAACAGCCGTTACTTGCTAGTCATTCAAATGCGCATGCCTTATGTCCCTCGCCGCGCAACCTGACAGATCGACAGCTTGACGCTGTGGCAGAAAGCGGCGGGCTGGTCGGGGTCTGTTTTGCCACAGCCTATCTGCGCAGTGATGGTCGCAAAGACCCAGCAACAGATATCGAACTTGTAATCCGCCAACTGGCCTATCTGGTCAACAGGATGGGTGAGGATCATGTGGGGCTGGGATCTGATTTTGACGGCGCGGTTTTGCCAGATGATCTTGCTGACTGCAGCCAATTGCCGGTTCTCATAAAGGCTTTACTAACCCATGGCTTTGGGGACCAGCTGGTCCGCAAGCTGTGCTGGGATAATTGGTATCACCAGATAGAGCGGCTTTAG
>DEBO01000003.1:4455-6146 GCA_002348585.1 Alphaproteobacteria bacterium UBA2954
TGTTTCGGGTTAAGCCAATCAGATTTCAGCTGATCATCTGGGGAAGTGTTTTGATCTGAAATCCCGCTGCCTGCAACCCTTTCTTGATATGACGAGCTGTAATCAGAGCTGCTGGCCCGTCACCATGCACACAAACAGACTGTGCAGCCACCTTCAGCCTACCCCCGTCCACAGCCTGAATCTCACCATCACCGAACATACGCAGGCAATGTCTCAGACTGTCTTCGGGATCATGGATCATGGCATCGGGAAGGTTGCGGGGAACCAGCTGACCATCTGGCATATAGGCCCGGTCGGCAAAGACCTCAGCAGCGACAAGCAATCCTGCCTTTTCAGATTCAGTTAGCAATTCACTCAAAACTGGGGCCAGCATAATAATATCCGGGGCTACAGCCTTGACAGCACGCACAATCGCAGCAGACAGACTGGCATCTGCACAAGCCATATTATTGATCGCCCCATGCGGTTTAATATGTGTAACACGAACCTGTTCAGCAGCTGCAACGCCAAGACTGGCACCCAGTTGATAAGCTATCAGACGTTCAATTTCGGCATCAGACAGGCTCATCTGTCTGCGGCCAAATCCGTGCAGATCATAAAAACTAGGATGTGCACCAATAGATACTCCGTGACTGTCAGCTGATTTCATAACAGACCCCATGATCTGATAATCACCAGCATGAAAACCACAAGCAATATTGGCAGAGCTGATGATTTGCAATAGCCCATCATCATCACCCATCCGCCATGGTCCATACCCTTCAGCCATATCTGCATTCAGATTAAAATCCGTCATCTCGCATTCACCCTCATGTTTGGCGTTTTAAGTGCTATAAGCACTTGTCGCCTTTTGTTTGCTCTTTATTATGAAAAGGGAAAGCAGGCCTCTGCGTCAAGTATCTGCTGGCTTTCACTTGTTAGGTTCTGTCTGGAGGCAGGGAATGCGTCAACCGGTGTGGTTTGCCTGTGGGGATACGGGTCTGCTGCTTGATTTTTTGGGATATGGTCCCGGACTTAGCCAAGTGGGGATTCCTGCATCAGAAAGAGCCAATCTAACCCGCAAAGCTCGGCACCTAGGCCAAATGATGCGTGAAAAAGCCGACAGCGGGGCATTTCGCGGTCTCACTGATATTGTGCCTGGGCTATGCAGTGTTCTGTTTCATTATGACCCTGTTATAACTACTGCCGCTGAGCTGAAACAGATAGTGTCTTTACATCTTGAGCAGCTAGATTTATCTCAGCAGGCTCCCGCAAGTTTGTGGCGACTGCCGGTTTGCTATGAGGAGAAATTTGCCCCAGATCTCAAGGATGTGATCAGAAAAACAAACCTGACTCCGGATCAGGTGATCGCCCTTCATACTAGCAGAGTTCTGGAAGTAGCCATTATGGGTTTTCTGCCTGGTCTCGGCTATCTGACAGGTGTGGATAACGCCTTACACCTGCCACGGCGCAGCGAGCCAAGGACCTTTGTGCCACGGGGTTCTGTTGGTCTGGCCATGGATCAAACAGTCATTTATCCGCTTAATTCACCAGGAGGATGGAACCTTATCGGGCGAATGCCGATACCCCTATTTGATCAAAAGCGTGAAAACCCTATTCTATTTTCTGCTGGCGACCAGGTAAGTTTCTATGCTGTCAATGCAGATAAATATGAGGAACTGGCAGCCTCATGCGTCGATGGAAATTTGCCT
>DEBO01000092.1:0-3467 GCA_002348585.1 Alphaproteobacteria bacterium UBA2954
CAATGTTGTATGAGACTGTCTGCAGCAGCGTGCATGCCTGGCTTCAGTCGGATACAGGCTTCTACCCGCTGCCCGTAATTTTCACAAGGTACAGCGAAAGCGGCTGCTTCAAGAACGCAATCATGTTCCAATAAGGTTTCATCAATTTCGCGCGGGGCGATGTTCTCCCCGCCTTTAATAATCAATTCTTTCAACCGACCTGTCACAAACACATAGCCGTCGACGTCCATATGGCCCAGATCACCTGTCCTCAGCCAGCCATCAGTTGTAATTGTTTTTGCGGTTTCCTCTGGCTGATGAAGATACCCTTGCATAACATTTGCACCACGAATGAGAATTTCGCCTGTAACCATGGCTGCAACTTGGTTCTGTTGGTCATCTGCGATAATCACTTCATTGCCAATTGCTTCGCCTGGTGAGCCAATTTTTCGTTTTCCGGGAGGCAGTGGGTTGGATAAAATTTGCGCACCGGTTTCTGTCAGCCCCATTGTTTCAATTATTGGGATGCCGAAGCGGGATTCAAATTTTCGATGTGTTTCAGGCGGCAGGGGGGCAGATGCTGAACGGGCAAAACGTAGTCTGTCTGCGTTTATGTCAGGTGTGGCATCGTCATTCAGAAGATAGGCAAACAGAGTTGGCACCGCGCTAAACCAGCTTACGTTGTGTTGTTTGACTTGGGGCCAGAAGGAAGAAACGGAAAATTTATAAGGTATTACTAAACCGCTTGCTGAGACTAATGTTCCCATCACTGTCACGCACATCCCGTTAATATGATAGGTTGGCAAAACACACAAGCCTGTGTCTTCACTTGTAATTTTATGTGCTGTGACAACATTTTGTCCAGCAGCCAGCAGATTTGCATGCGAAAGGACAACCCCTTTGGGATTGCCGGTTGTGCCAGAGGTATACATCAGTAAAGCAGGACTGTCGGGATGTGGGGCATCAGTTGTTGGAGCTTGAGCCCATTTCAGATTTTCCGGCCAGATGGGGCCTGTTTCAGGATGTAGCGGTATTATCAGAATCTCATCATGTCCTTCGCTCAGCACTTCATCTATAAGGGCCTTGTTTTCAGGGGCGCAGAATAATACCTTTGCCTGGCAATGGCTCAGAACATAGGAGATAGCCTTAGTTCCAGATACCAGGTTCAGAGGCGTGCCCAGATATCCGGCACTTGCAATTGCGGTGAATAGTAATGCGCTAGCTATGCAATTATGAGCGGCAATGGCAACAGGTTCAGCCGGACGCAGCCCAAGCTGATGAAGATAACTGACAATATCCTGAATGGTGTGCTGTGCCTTTGCCCAGTTGACTGTCTGTCCAGTTTCCGGTGAGGTTAGCCAAATGCCGCCTGCCTTAGTTGCAGCATTATGGGCAAGTTTGGATGGGAGGGTTGTGGTCATTTACCAAACTCATCCCAATAACTGGCAAAAATATCCTCAAGTTCTGGCTTTTGCTCAGGAATAACGCGCACTACATTGACCCTGTTCACAAAATGAGACCAGTTTAAATTTTCATCAATTGAATTACCGCCCCAACTGCCACAGCCCATTGAGAGGGAAAAGGGCATACCATTATTAAAGAAACCACCAGTTGCAAAACAATGTGCCTGATTGACTATGACCCTGCAGGTGCGCGCTCGCATGGCTAAGTAGCGGGCCCGTTCATCATCTGCTGAATGCAAGCCAAGCGAATGTCCTGCCCCCTGGAAAGACTGGATAGCTATAGCTTTTTCAACAGCTCCTTCAAAATTGGCTGCTTTATGTATTGATAAAAACCTAGCCATTTTTTCACCGGTTAGCGGATATTCTAGGCCAATATCAGACTGAGGCAAAATTAGAAACCGAGTGTTGTTAGGAGCGGTTTTGTCAAGACCTGTCGCGTCTAGCACCTTGTCAATATCCTGAGCCAGAAGTGTGGCTGTCATTTTCCCATTCTGCCAGTGAACTGATTGCACTAGCTGACTCTGCTCTTCATTCAAGAGAAAACCGCCAGCATTAGCCAGTGCAGCAATCATCTGTTCATATATTGGCTCCACAACTACAAGTGAATTTTCAGATGAGCAGGATGTCGCGTTATCAAAAGTTTTAGAGGCGGCAATTTTTTTGGCTGCGTCATTCAAATCGGCGGTCTCATCGATGATTGTCACAACATTTCCCGCACCAACACCAATGGCTGGCGTGCCAGACATATAGCCCGCCCTTACATTGCTTTGCGAACCTGTGACCACTACCAAGTCAGCCAATTGCATTAGCTTTTGTGTCTTTAGTTTGGAAGGGGCGTTAGGAACCATCTGAACCAGTTCTGCAGGTAAGCCAAGTTTGGCTATCGCATCATGAATATAGCCTAACAAGAGTCTTGCTGGCTTTACTCCCTTCGGGCTTGGCGCGATAATGATCGCATTCCCTGTTTTTAAGGCATTAATTATATTATTTACAGGTGTGGCTAGGGGGTTGGTAGACGGGACTATCGCGGCAATGACACCCTTTGGGCGCAGATAAGATGACAGACCTTTTTCCTTATTATCACTGATATGTCCGAAGCTTTTGACATCCTTTAGGTCACGCATCAGCCCTAGAGTTTTATTATAGTTTTTTTTGATTTTGTCGGCCACATTGCCAAGACCAGTTTCAGCGACTGCCAGTTCGGCAAGCTGTTTGTTCCGCTCGGGCTCCATCAAGACCCAAGCTACGGCCTGACAGGCTTTGTCGAAAAGGTCTTGTGACCCATTTGCTTCATAATGTTGCTGAGCCAATCGGGCAGCATCAACCAGTTCATCAATGATTGTTTCATCTTTACATTGTGTATCCACTGCATCTGTCATGATGTTGTGCTTTTGCCTTTTCGGATGAACAGTCTTATCAGATGTTATTTGCTGGTGCGCGCAGAGCTTGATATACACCAACACCGAGCGTAAGCACACCTGCAAGAATTAATAATGAGCAAATAGGACGCGAAAGATAGGCCAAAATATCATAATGCACCATCTGCATGCCTTGAGCAAAGTTTTGCTCGCCAATCTTGCCTAAAATGATACCAAGAACAATACCAGGAATAGAATAGCCAGACCGTCGCAGCAAGAACCCGATGATGCCAGCAAGGAACATCACCATTACATCCAGAACCAATCCGCGCCCAATATAAGCACCAATGCTGGCAAGAAGAAGAATCAGCGGTGCCAGAAATTGAAATGGTATTTTCAGAAGGTAGAGTATTGTTTTTGTCTCAAGAATTCCCACAAATAAAATCGACAAATTGGCATAAAACATAGCCGCAAAGACAACCCAAATTAAATCTGGGGAGTTGTAGAATACTAGTGGGCCAGGCTCAAGATCATGCATCTGAAATACAGCGACCATCATAGCAGTTAATGCGCCGCCCGGAAGCCCAAGGGCCAGAAGCGGTATCATCGCGGCCCCAGTAGCCGCATTATTGGCTGTCTCTGATGAAATTACACCTTCAATGTTCCC
>DEBO01000092.1:3536-3704 GCA_002348585.1 Alphaproteobacteria bacterium UBA2954
AAGGTAGAGTATTGTTTTTGTCTCCAGAATTCCCACAAATAAAATTGATAAATTAGCATAAAACATAGCTGCAAAGACTACCCAGATTAAATCTGGCGAGTTGTAAAATACTAGCGGACCAGGCTCCAGATCATGCATCTGGAACACAGCGACCATCATAGCAGTCAA
>DEBO01000036.1 GCA_002348585.1 Alphaproteobacteria bacterium UBA2954
GGATGCAGAGTGCTGATCATATTATTTTGGGCAGCCTGAATGAAGGCAGCTGGCCCCCTGAACAGGACTATGATCCTTGGACCAATCAGACCATCCGCACAGCCTTGAAATTACCCGACCGGCGCTGGCGTGTTGGCTTGTCTGCTCATGATTTTTTAATGCAGGTTTGCACCCCGGAGGTCACAATAACACGTGCCAGGCGAGCTGATGACAGCCCGACAACGCCTAGCCGGTGGCTGGAACGACTGAAAGCTGTTCTAATTGCTGCTCAGCTTTCAGAAACGCTAGAGACCGACATCCCTGTTGCGATAGAGACCGCGCTGACGTCTCACCTAAGTCAGCCTGTAAAAGCCGTTGATATGCCTGCCCCCCGACCTGAAATTGCCCTGCGCCCACGCCAGTTTTCTGCGACAGAATTTGATAATTGGATTTCTGACCCTTATTTTATATACGCCAAAAAGATATTGAAGCTTAAGCCGCTTGATCCTGTGGACAGACTTCCGGATGCGGCATTGCGGGGGACATTAACACATAAAGCTCTTGCGGCCTTTATTGACCAATATCCTGCCGGTCAACTTCCAGCTGATGCTAAAGACACGTTGTACCGGTTTGGTGAGGCGGTCTTTGCACCCTATTTCGGGCATCCGCCGATAAAAGCATTCTGGCTAGCCCGCTTCCAGCTGATTGCCGACTGGTTTATTGAGCATGAAGAAAGTCTGCGGCAGACCCTGAAGCACAGTTACGCAGAACTAAAGGGCCGTATCAGCCTTAATGCGCCTCATGGCCCGGTGATTGTTACAGCTACCGCTGACAGGCTGGATATTCATGATGATGGCACTCTGAGTATCATTGATTACAAGACAGGCCCAGCGCCGACCAAAACAAAGGTTGCCAGACGGCGGGCCACGCAATTACTGATTGAGGCTGTTATTGCACAGGCAGGCGGTTTTACATTTGCGGAGGATGACCAGCTAGAGGGTTTCAGGGACTTATCATATTGGCAGTTGTCAGGCAGTTATGAGCGGGCAGCCCGCGTCACCGCCGTTTGTCCTGACGGTTTCGATGAGGGTAAGGACCGACAACATTTAGAAGACCTGATTGTGAAATATGATCATGCAGGTCAGCCCTATTTGCCCGAACCCAGTCCGCATGACAGACCTGCTTATTCGGATTACCGGCATTTATCCCGCGTTCGTGAATGGCGCCCCCATGAGGTTGATGATGACTAAGCCTGTTCTTGACGGACAAAAAGGGACGCAGGCCACCTTACGGCAAATCGCAGCATCTGAGCCCAATCTTTCTGTGTTTGTCTCAGCAAATGCGGGCACAGGCAAGACACAGGTTCTGACCATGCGTGTGTTACGCCTGTTGCTGAGTGGCATTTCACCAGAGACAATTTTATGTGTGACTTATACTAAAGCTGCAGCTGCAGAAATGAAAAGCCGGCTGTATAAACAGCTGTCTATCTGGGCGATCTGTGATCAGACAGTTCTAATTTCTGAATTAAAGAAGCTGGGTGAGAACAGACCCACGCAAGCACAGATTCAAACAGCTCGCAGCCTGTTTGCTAATATCCTTGATCATGAAGATGGTCCCCGCATTGAAACTGTTCATTCCTTTTGTCAGGCTGTATTAAGACGCTTTCCGGTTGAAGCAAAAGTTCCTCCTGACTTTCAGCTGCTCAGTGAAATGGACAGTGACAGGCTGGTTACAGATTGTTTTTTTGATTTGTTGCAACAGGTAGGAAAACTTCATGATGCGCCTCTGGCTGAAGCTTTATCTGTCTTCATCCAGCAAACAGACGAAAAACAAGCGCTTAGACATATTAAAACTGGATTGCATAATCGTCATAATATGCAACGTTTCACAGATGATCCGTTGGGTCTGTCTGATAATGAAGCTAAATTAAGGAAGCAACTTGGCGTAGAACATAAAGTTGATCTGATTGCAGCAGAACAGGAATTGGCTATTCAGATCAGGCAAATGCCGCTGCGCAGAATTATTACAGCTTTGCTGAAAGGGGGATTACAGCAGGCAGATCGTGGCCATCAGCTTCAGATGTGGTTGGAGGTAGATAAGGAGGGCGCTCCTATGGATATTGCTGCGCTGGCTTATGTTTTTCAGACCAAAGACCACGGCTGGCGCAAAAAGGTGACGGATAAGAAAGTCGATGCATATGACCCGGAATGCGCCGCATTCCAAGCTCAGATTATTGAAAGGCTTGGGCATTATTTTAAGCTGGAATCAGCAGAACGCTGTGTTTTGCGTAGCCAAGCCCTTGCTCGAGTTAGCGCAGCAGTTTATCAGCAATTTCAGGCGCGTAAATTTGCAGCTGGTATGTTGGATTATGAGGACCTGGTTTTTTTCACGGATAAGCTTCTCGCGCAGGAACAGATGATGGCCTGGGTGCGCTGGAAATTGGATCAGGGCATCAATCACCTCCTAATCGATGAAGCACAGGATACTAGCCCGGCGCAATGGGAGCTACTGGATAGATTATCGGCTTCTTTTTTTGACGGTGATGAAGAGGCTAAGCACAAAACTGTTTTTGCAGTTGGCGATTATAAGCAATCAATTTACAGCTTTCAGGGCGCAGACCCAAAAACGTTTGCTGACCAAAAACAGAAATGGATGAATCGTGCTTCGGCTGTGCAGAAGCCATTTAATGTAATCGATTTTACCTTGTCTTTCAGATCCAGTCAGGCCGTCTTAAGCTTTGTGGACTGCGTGATGACCGCAGATGAGGTAACAGGCCTCGGCAGTTCAACCTACTGGTCACATGATGTTTTTCGCACAGGTATGCCAGGTCTGGTTGAGGTTTGGCCGGCAACAACCGGTGAGGAAAAAACAGAACTGCCCCTGTTTGATGCGCCGGATCTGAGTGATCACCAGGATAATGATGCCCGCCATGCCAATGCTGTTGTTGCGCATATAAAGGGTCTTCTTGCAGGAAACGAGACAAAGCTATTTTGCCGGGCAATTCGCCCACAGGACATCCTGATTCTTGTGCGCAAACGCGATACTTTCTATGCGTTGCTGCGTGCTGAGTTAGAACGGGAAAATATCCCAGTTTCGGGTGCTGATCGGATTGTCCTGAATAATCAGATAGAAATTCTTGATCTGCTCGCACTCGGGGATGTGTGTCTTTTGCCTGAAGATGATTTGCAGCTGGCCTGCCTTTTAAAATCACCTCTGTTTGGACTAACTGAAGATGAACTGTTTGAGCTGGCAACTGGTCGGGGTGAGGCCAGCCTGTTTGACGCTCTGGTGATTGCAGCTGAGACTGGAACTCCGTTTGCCGAAGCTGCCAAGAAGCTTTTGCGGTGGCTGGGCCTTGCTGATCAGCTTCCTGTATTTGAGTTTTTCAGTCTGGTGCTGACAGAAGGAGGCCGACAGGCATTTCATAGCAGATTGGG
>DEBO01000066.1 GCA_002348585.1 Alphaproteobacteria bacterium UBA2954
GATATGTGCTGTGACCGTTGGGCAGATGCTCAGCCAGACCGTGTTGCACTTATCGACGTCAGAGACGACGCCCCCCCGAAACACTGGACCTATACTGAACTGCTCCGCGCGGCCACAAAGCTGGCTCATTACTTCAAATCGCATCACATTGTCCAAGGAGACAGGATCGCTGTACTTCTGCCGCAAGGCCCAGAGGTATTGATCGCACATTTCGCAGCTTACCGCATTGGAGCAATCATTTTGCCGCTCTTCACCCTGTTCGGGCCAGATGCGCTGGCCCATCGCCTGCGTGACAGTGGTACAAAGCTGACCATAACGGATGCAGGCAGTCTAAACAAATTATTGCCGATCCTGCCGGACCTGCCAGAACTCAAGCAAATCCTTGTCTGCGGTCTAAATGATAAGGATACATACAAGCAAGAACAAACAGTATCTGTCTGCAGTTTCTGGGCAGAACTTGGACATATGCCGGATACAACCCTCGCAGCTGTTTCAGGTCCAGATGATCCCGCCATGCTGATCTATACCTCTGGCACAACCGGAAATCCAAAAGGCGCCCTGCATGCGCACCGATTCCTGCTCGGGCATTTACCAAATATCGAAATCAGCCATCAAGATTTCCCTAGGGCCGGGGATAAAGGCTGGACACCTGCAGACTGGGCCTGGATAGGCGGGTTGATGGATCTGGCTCTGCCCTGTCTTTATTATGGTGTTCCATTGGTCAGCTATCGGCAGCTGAAATTTGACCCTGAAGCAACCTTCCAATTTATTGCTGACCTCCAGATACGGAATATGTTTCTGCCCCCGACAGCCCTGAAGCTTATGCGCAGCTATCATATGACTGCAGAGCGTCTGCCGATTCTGTCTGTGCGTACAATTGCATCAGGCGGTGAGGCTCTGGGTAGCTCGCTTCTAGGCTGGGCTCGCAAGGTCCTGAAAGTTGAGGTAAATGAAATTTACGGACAGACAGAATGTAACCTTGTGATTTGCACAGACAGAAGTGTCGAAAAAATCGTTCCGGACGGGGTCATGGGCAAGGCCGTCCCCGGTCATAAATTATGCATTCTGACTCCAGATGGCGATGAAGCAGAAATTGGAGACGTGGGTGAGATTGCTGTTCAGGCACCTGACCCAGTCATGTTCTTAGGTTACTGGAATAAGCCTGAGGATACAAAAGAGAAGATAAAACAAGGCTGGCTGCTGACCGGTGACCTGGGCAAGCAGGATGAAAACGGGTTTTTCTCTTTTGTTGCCCGCGATGATGATATCATTACTAGCTCTGGCTACCGGATTGGCCCAACAGAGATAGAAAATTGTCTGATGCAACATCCATCAGTTTCTCTTGCAGCTGTTATCGGTCTGCCTGATCCTATCCGCACAGAAACAGTGACAGCCTGTATTGTTTTGACTACTGGGACAGGTTCAGATCAGCTCGCTGAAAATCTGAAAAAGCTTGTGCGGGAAAAACTTTCTGCTCATCTTGTGCCGCGCCAGATCATCTGGAGAGATGGCCTGCCCTTGACCGCCACAGGCAAAATCAGGCGAAAGGCCTTACGGGAAAGCCTGTTGCCAGAGACAGACAGTTCGCTAGACTGAACAGTAGATGACGAGATATTTTAGATAATCAATGAGGCAGAACAATGAGCGCAACACCATTGGAAAAGGCAACTAATATCCTGAAACATGTTTCTGTAGCCACATTGGCAACTGCCTTATTTAAGCGCGGCCTACGCAATCAGGTGATCCAAGGTGTGCGGCCGGTGCGCAGCCACCATAATCTGCCAGCAAAACAGCAGCCCACAAATATGGTGGGGCCCGCCTTTACTCTGCGCTACATGCCCGCACGCGAAGATAGGAACACATTAGCTGAATTCCAGAATCCTGAACACCCACAAAGACAAGCAATTGAACAATGCCCGCCAGGATCCATCTTAGTTATAGATAGCAGAAAAGACCCACGGGCAGCTTCAGCTGGCGATATTCTGGTCACACGGCTGATGATGCGGGGCGGCACCGGGATTGTTACAGATGGCGGATTTCGTGATTCTGCAAGCATTGCTAAATTGGATATCCCGGCCTATCATGCCCGCCCGTCTAGCCCTACCAACCTAACCCTGCATGAGGCGATCGATATCAATGTTCCGATAGGCTGCGGTGATGTAGCTGTCTTTCCTGGTGATTATATGGTTGGTGACAATGATAGTGTGATTGTGATCCCTGCAGAACAGGTTGTTGAGGTGGCCGATGAAGCATATGAAATGACTGCCTACGAGGATTTTGTTGCTGAGCAGGTAAGGGCTGGCGTCAGCATTATTGGCCTTTACCCCTGCACAAAAAATGAGCATCGCACTGCCTTTGCCGACTGGCGCCAGAAAAACAAAAGATAGGATAAGGAAAAAATGACACTTCAAACATCTGAGTTGAATACACAAGCTGTTTTGGCGATGAAAGGGGCGGGTTATTATTCCGCCCGCACCGCAGGCGCGAAACATGCCATCGATAGGGTGCGCCCTATGCTTGAAGATGCACTGCAGTCACTACCACAGCAGGCAATTTTACGGCTAGCTGATTTTGGGGCAGCAGATGGCGGCACTAGTCAAGAGATGTGGGCTGGACTGATCGCGACCCTACGCGCTAATGGTGATAGCCGACCGATAGAAATGCTGTATACTGACCTTGCTTCAAATGATTTTTCGACCCTTTTCCGAACTATGCAAGGGATGCACGGTGATACAGCCCATGCCTATCAGAACAGCTATGAAAATGTGTTTGTGCATGGCTGCGGTACAGGGTTTCACCAACAGCTTATGGCAGATGCCAGCTTGTGTCTCGGTTTCTCAGCAACAGCTATGCATTATGTATCCAAAAAACCGTGCGAGATTGAAGATCATGTTCATATGGTTGGCGCAACTCCTGAAGAACGCGCACAGTTCAGCGCGCAGGCGGCCGCAGACTGGGAACGTATCCTTTTAGCCAGAGCAGCAGAGTTGGCCCCGGGAGGCCGCTTTATCTGCCTGAATTTTGGCATTGATGAAAAGGGGCGCTATCTAGGCCATACAGGCGGCCAGTCCATGTTTGACAATTTTACCCGACATTGGCGCGCTATGAGAGATGGGGGTCGGATTACGAAACAGGAATTTATCCGAGCAACCTTTGCCCAGCACTACCGGACGGTAGAGGAATTCACCGCCCCCTTTGATGACCCCAGCTCTACGGTTAGGCAAGCAGGGCTTAAATTAATTTCTGTTGAAACACGCCTTACGCCCTGCCCGTATAATGCGCTTTATCGGGGGTCGAGTACAAAGATGTCATCTGCTGACTATGCAGCCAGCTTAATTCCAACAACACGCAGTTGGTCAGAAACTGTCTTCAGAACAGCTTTGGCTAGCCGGCCAGAAGCAGAAATTCAGGCCTTGCTCGATGCCTTCTATGACGACTATGAGCAACAGGTTGCTGCTGACCCAAGCGGACACGCTATGGATTATATCCATATTCTCATGGCGATTGAAAAGCAGGCCTGAGCTCACCTGACATCATCTGTCGGGCTAGACAATACCCATAAGAAGGCACATCACTGAAAAGAGCCGTGCTGCAGCTATTAAATTGTCCAACTCAAACTTGATCTCATTCTTTGAACAACTTTTGAATGTTTGTTTGGATTGAGCAAAATATTAATTTCAGTCGCGGCCGTATATATCCTCATAACGCATGATATCATCTTCACCTAGATAAAGGCCTGACTGGACCTCAATCAACACTACGAGGTCATCTGTGTAATTTTCAAGCCTGTGTTTGGCCTGCAGGGGAATATGCACATGCTCATTCATCGCAACTTCTTGAACATTTTCCCCTACCGTAACCGTTGCGATGCCGGTGACAACCACCCAATGTTCTGCGCGATATTGATGTGATTGCAAGGACAATCGCCCCCCTGGTACAACTGTGATCCTTTTGACCTTATAGATGTCTGATTCAGTCAAAACCTCGTATGTCCCCCAGGGGCGTTCACCAATTTGACCAGTCATCAGCTTTTATATCCCTATCTTTAATAACAGCTTATAGTTGTCACTTTAACTGAGGTGCTCGCATATGTCAGCATTCGCATTTTACTTGATAAAATATGTGAAATTTTTTCTTTCTTGTAAATTTTACATATTTTAACATAAAAAAATGGATTTTTACTGTGAATCACTCTATCAGGCCTTTTCTCTGATCATATCTGCAGACGCCGAGCTGGCAGAAGTGTTCTGGCTGTCTGTTAAGGTCAGCCTAACAGCTCTTCTAATTGCCTGCGCTCTTGGGCTTCCGCTTGGCGCGTTTCTAGCTGTTCATAGGTTTTCAGGCCGCGGCATGCTGATCGGGTTCATCAATACATTGATGGGTATGCCGCCGGTTGTGATCGGGCTGATTGTTTATCTGCATCTGTCCCGTTCAGGGCCGTTAGGGTGGATGGGGTTATTATATACCCCAACAGCTATGATTATTGCGCAGGTGATCTTAATTACGCCTATAATTGCCGCACTTAGTTGTCAAATCGTTGAAGATTTGCATGAAGATTACCGTGACTTGTTCGCTTCATTATGTGTCCCAAGCCATGTTGCTATATTGAGCTATATTTATGATGCACGCTATTCCCTATTAACGGTTGTGCTGGCCGGATTTGGTCGGGCTGTATCTGAAGTAGGAGCAGTCATTGTGGTTGGCGGAAACATCGATCACCTGACCCGCGTTATGACAACAACTATTGCGCTGGAGACATCAAAAGGCGAGCTTGAGATGGCTCTCGCCCTTGGCTTAATTCTGATGGTCAAGGCTTTATTCATTAATGCCTGTGGGCAACGCATAAAAACAACTGCACAAGCCAAAGCCTATGTCTGATATCGCGGCACAACGACTTGTTCCAATTGACGTTGACGGGCTGTGTGTGACTGCACACAACCGGTTACTATTGGCGGAACTAAACTGCCGTATCGGCGCAGAGGGAATAACAGTTCTTATGGGGCCGAACGGAGCTGGCAAGAGCCTGTTTCTGCGGTGCCTGCATGGACTGATCCCGCCACAGTCAGGGCGCATAGAATTTGCCGGATGCCAACTGGACCAATCCATAATTAAACGCCAATCCTTTATCTTTCAAGCCCCGACCGTTCTGCGCCGAACAGTTTATGAGAATTTAGCCTTTGTTGCGCGTCTGCGACCAGAAATCAGCGCAGATGAGACAGACAGGCTGCTAACTGAGATGCGGCTTAATCACTTAACCAAACAGCCTGCCCGCTTGCTTTCCGGAGGTGAAAAGCAGCGCCTAGCCATGGCAAGGGCTTTGTTGACTGCCCCAAATTTGTTGCTGATGGATGAGACAACCGCAAATCTTGACCCAGCCTCAGTGCAGATTATCGAGGCCAGCCTGCGGACAGCTGCCGCTAATGGCCTCAAAATCATCATTGTGACCCATAATATTGGGCAGGCCAGACGACTAGCACATGATGTATTATTTCTGAATGCAGGACAATTGACAGAACATACGCCAGCAGAACTGTTTTTCACCAACCCTCGGTCTGCAGCCGCTTCTGCGTATATGCGAGGGGAATTAACCACGACTGGCTGAGACCTGTTTTGATGAGACAAGAGGAAAATATTCATGAAACAATTACGCGCAAAATATGCCTCAGTGCTTATAGTGTTTACCTGCACAGTGATGAGCGCCGCTCTCGCTGACCAAAGGATTGTTGTACAATCAACAACCTCAACAAAAAATTCAGGGCTTTATCATTACATTCTGCCTTTGGTCAAACGGGATACTGGTGTGACTGTTCACGTTGTTGCGGTCGGGACGGGTGCCGCTATCAAAAATGCGATGAATTGTGATGGTGATGTGCTGCTAGTTCACAGCCGTAAACGTGAAGATAAATTTGTTGCTGAGGGCTATGCGAAACAGCGCCATGATATCATGTACAATGACTATGTAATTGTCGGGCCTCAATCTGACCCCGCTGGGATAGCGGACCTGCGTAATGCGGCAACAGCCTTTAATAAAATCGCTGCAACAAAGTCTACATTTGTCTCACGCGGGGATATGTCAGGCACACACAGCAAGGAAGGCGCCTTATGGCATGCCGCGTCTGTTTTACCTGATACCAGTTCGGCAAAATGGTACCGACAAACAGGGTCTGGGATGGGTGCAACACTGAATATTGCTGCTGGTATGGCAGGCTATACCCTCACAGACAGGGCTACCTGGACCTCTTTTGGCAATAAAGCAGACTTAGATATTTTAGTTGAGGGAGATAAAAATCTATTTAACCCTTATGGAGTCATGCTAGTCAGCAAAGACAAATGTCCAACCGTGAATACAAAGTCGGGGCAGGCCTTTATAGACTGGCTACTATCTGACACAGGCCAAACCGCCATATCTGCTTTCCGTGTTGATGATAAACAACTATTTTTTGCGCATGCACAGCAGTAAAGGCGCCGGCCTTGCTCTCACTTCAGGCATTGAACCTGACCTGGCCAAGCCCAGCTGTGTCATAGCCGTCAAAACCGCTCACTAGTTCTGTGAAGTTATCGGTGTGACAAAAAGCCAACAGGGTCTGAAAGGCAGACTCAAACACCATTTTCCTGTTAACCAGGATATCAACAGATTCAGTAAGTAGTGGCAAAAATGCCAGATTATACTTAGCCGCAAAATGCTGCAAACCAAAGGCAATGTCAGCTTGTCCTTCCAAAAGGGTGAGAACAGATTCAAGTTCTGTATGACAGGCTGCTGCCAAGTCTAGCTGGTCCTTTTCCAAACCGGCCTCAGCCAGCAGGTGATCAAACATAATCTGAGCCCCAGCACCTGCCTGACGCTGGCTAAGGCGCCATGGCTGGATAGCTGAAAGCGATGTAACATTCTCAGCCGCAGCTGTAGTCATGACAAGACCGCGGCTGCGGTTTGCCCAGTGAAGAAGCACAACATCCTTCTCCACACATTCAGTCTTTACCGCATCAATATTCCAACTGCGATCTAGAACACAGTAAATATGCAGAAGTGCTGCTGAAGCCTGACCTTTCACAACCCGTTCAAGACCCGCAGTGCTTCCATTCCAAAGGGTTGCGATATCTACTCCTGTCTTCCGTAAAACAGCTTCAAATAGCGGGTCGTGACTGCCTGAGATGGTCAGTTGTGTCTTGCCTATGGGCGGGCTGTCTTTATTAATCCAGGCCAACACAGCATCTTTTGCAAACAGTAATTTGCCCGTGGTTTTGCTGTAAGGAATATCGCCTCTTGCGACAAGATCATATATCTTGCGCTCTTTTACTCGCATTAGGGCTGCAACTTCTCTCGTGGTCAGAAATTTACTTGATTCTGGCATCTGCATCCATTCTTGTCCTTCCGATTTATGAACATCAAATCGATTCACGCTTACAGCATACCAGCCAACACTAATTTCAGCATAGTCAATTCAGTATTAGTCAGAAACTCCAGCAACCTCAACTTTCTGGCCACTTTAAGAGCAGCTTGTTGACCTATTCGTATCTTCGTGTGTTTTATGGAACAAAAGACAAACAGGCCAGTTAGCAGCACTTGGCTGAATAGTGGAGAACATCAATGGACAAAACTAAAGTCATTAAATGGACCAGCACAGCAGCTGTGTTGGTTGGGATTGCCTTGACAAACCTCAATATCTATCCTGTAAATATAATGATACACGGGGCGGGGGCCACAGGCTGGACAATCGCAGGATTTTTAACAAAAGACCGAGCACTTTTGACTAATTTCTGCCTGCAATTGCCCCTGTTCATATTCGGAATCGTGAATTTCTTCCTGCAGGGATAAGAACATGACAAATAATTTTTTTCATATAAATGATCTTACCCAAGGTCTAGCGCGAGAGTTAACAAAGGGAGTCACAACACGGATTTTTCCCGGTGACCAAGCAATGTTGTCTGTGGTTCGCATTGAAGCCAATGCCCGCGGAAAGCTGCACAGCCATCCTGAAGAGCAATGGGGGTTTATGATAGAGGGAACCGCCACCCGCATCCAAGATGGTCAGCACATTCAGGTTCAAAAAGGGGCGTTTTGGCGCACTCCAGGACATGTTGAGCACAGCGTGATTGCAGGACCTGAAGGCTGCCTCATTCTTGATGTCTTTGCGCCGCCAAGAGAAGAATATAAAACTCCCGGCAGCGGGTTCGGCACAAAAAATGAGACTATTCCAACAAGATAAAATCTATTTAGAGAGCGTAATCAGCTCTTCTGCATGTTTTTTCAGTTAATCAGCGCCAATTTGCGCCCACTCAGGAACCCATGAGGGATAGCTGGAACAACTAGAGAAACCGACGAGCCAAAAGGCTGTAAGCGTGAGAGCCACAAACTTTTTCATCACATTTTCCTTATATACAGATATACCAAAGCTTATCTAATTTAATGGTCGCCTTACTAGACAAAAAAAGCAACTCTACAATTTCCTAAATTCTTTTGAGGCTAAAATTTTAGGACAAAAACTAAACAGTATGAGGGACCGTACGCGAATATGATAATTGAGGGTAAAACAACACTGACCTTTGATTGTTACGGCACACTGATTGATTGGGAATCAGGCATCTGGGATGGCTTTCAACAGTTGTTGCAGACGAATAATAGCACGCTATCGCGCAAGACCTGCCTTGAGGCGTTTGCAGAGATAGAGAGCACTGTTCAGGCACAGCAGCCAGACAGACTTTACCCTGAGTTGCTGCAACTAACTCATAAGTTGTTTGCCAACCGGTTTGCCCTAAAAACCAGCCCAGAATTGGACAGACGCTTTGGAAATTTTATACCATTCTGGCCAGCCTTTCCGGATAGTGCTGATATGTTGCGCCGCCTTAAGGCCCATTTTAAGCTAGTAATTCTCTCTAATGTCGACAGAACCAGCTTTGCCAGTTCAAATGAACGGCTAGGAGTTGAATTTGATTCCATTTTTACCGCAGAAGATGTTGGCTCTTACAAACCTAACCCAGGGAATTTTGCCTATATGATTCGAAATCTTCATTGTGAAACCACAAACATTCTGCACGTCGCACAGTCTCTATTTCACGATATAAAACCTGCCACTGATGCCGGCCTTAATACAGTATGGATTGACAGGCAGGGCCTTGTTGGTGGCGGATCATGGGGCGCAACTGCAAGAATAGACAATCCACCTAAAGCCGATATAAGATTTTGTTCCTTGCAGGAATTTACTGAATTCGCCTGCGAAGCACCATAGGGGCTCATACTTTATCTACAGGAGTAACGCATGCTACTAAACACGCCAGTTTGCGATTTTGGCTGGCAGACACCCAGTTTCACTCTGCTTGATACAAACAACCGACCGCATGGACTGGATAGCCTAATCGGGGCAAAAGGTTTAGTGATCGCCTTTATTTGCAATCATTGTCCTTATGTAAAAGCCATTATTGACAGATTAGTTAGTGACGCTATCGCCCTGCAGCAGCGCGGCATCAATACGGTTGCAATTATGCCAAATGA
>DEBO01000134.1:0-3826 GCA_002348585.1 Alphaproteobacteria bacterium UBA2954
TGGTTTTTTTTGCGTTCAGGGTGCATTGCTATTGACCGTAAGGCTGGGATGGCTGCATTAAAAAAGCTGCGCCAGAAAGCGGAGGCTTCAATAGCAGGGGGTAGGTCATTGTTGATTTTTCCTCAAGGCACAAGGGTTGCTTCAGGCCAAAGTGTCCCTTATCAAGTAGGGGTGTTTGCACTTTACCAGTCGACTAGTCTTGATGTGGTGCCTGTGGCGTTAAATTCAGGTCGATTCTGGGCGCGCAATGGTTTTATCAAGAAGCCAGGTGTGGTCGTTGTTCATTTTTTACCCGCTTTAGGCCAGGGCTTGCCTCGGGATAGTTTCATGACCAAGTTAGAATGCGAAATAGAAAAAGCAATGCTGAGCCTTGATGATTGAGAAAAGTACAAAATCAGACGTTTTTCTGAGCTTTGTTTCGGAAAAGACTCGGTTTAACCATTTTGGCCAGATAAACCAGAGGTAAAACACATGGATGGTGAAAATTTTGGCGGTGGGCGCCAGAAAAATGTGCTTGGCGGCGCGCTAATACCCTGCTCTGTTGCACCAATGACCGGTTTTTTTCGCGATGGGTGTTGCCATACCAGTCCAGAAGATATCGGTAGCCATACCGTGTGTGCCGTGATGACAAGTGATTTTCTTAGTTTTAGCAAGGCAGCTGGGAATGATCTAATGACCCCTCGGGCCAAATATGGTTTTCCTGGCCTGAAACCGGGTGACAGCTGGTGTCTATGCGCGGCAAGGTGGGAGCAGGCCCGCCGGGCAGGCGCAGCCCCAAATGTTATTCTTTCAGCTACAAATGTAGCCTGTTTGTCTGTTGTGGCGCTAGAAGATCTTAGGGCGCATGCTGTAAGTTCTGAATTGTAACAATAGAAAAATATCAATTTTACATAGAGTTAGAAATTTCTGACGATCCTGACAGGCAGTTGTGGGCAGATGCAGTGCCAGCCACGGTTTTTCTTCTGCCCCTTCTCATCAGACAAGAGGAGGTTATCGTCCGAGCGCTCAATTTTTGTTTGACAATTTTAAGCCGTTCTTGAACACGTCATTGACAAAATTTTCAGTCGTCAGCAACAATCTTCGCAGTATTGGTGGGATTTCGTTGGACTCAAGATAAGAAGCAGGCCTTAAAGGGTAGGGGTGTCCCCCGATGAGTTGGGACCGGCTAGGATTACTCAAACAAGGGACACACTTACTATACGCAGATGCAGTAGTGCTGGACTTGTTAGGGCCTAGTTTCTTACGACTTTCCCGATTTTTTTGTATTCTTTCCACATTTTGAGTGGCTCTTTCGGCTTGTGAAGCCTCACTTTTTAATTTAAAATTAAAATTTTAGTCTGGTTGCTAAATAAGTCATCCTGTATACTGAGAAAACCTGACGCTGCATCTGGAAGGCTGTTTTTCCAGTCCTGGTGTGAACTGTCATCCGCGTTATCTGAAATAAACTTGAAGGATTTAAGAGGAATTTGCTCATGTTTAGCAATTTTAGCAAGCTCATATAATTCCATGTCAACTAAGTCGCAAGCCAGCTCTGGTGCAGATGTCACAAAACGAACTGCTGTTCCGCATATTATTGGGCTGTCCGACAGAGTGAAACGTTCAGTTTCGGTTTCAAAAGCTGTGGCGCCAAGCGCAATGCCCAGTGGCCTTGCATCCATTTCACACTGAACAGATTGTCCGACTTCAACAATATCAGCTAGGCCAGTTTTGATTGCTCCCGCCGTGCCGAAATTGATCAGCAGGTTTGGTTTTTTTTCTGAAAGTGCAGCTATCATATTGATAGCAGCATTGACCTTTCCCACACCATTATACAAAATTGTTCAGTCAACAAGACCAGTTGTTGGCAGTTCCTGTTCAAGAGCAACAATAAGCAGCGCACGTGATTTCATAGGTTAGTGTGCCTTTTAGCAGAAGTTTTAAGAAATGAGATGTTTGAAAATGGTAAAAGATCAGTTAGTGGATAACATTTTTGCTGGGCTGTAGAGGTTGAATTTAAAGAAGGGTGAATTTTATGAACAATCAGACACGGCATATTGGCCAGGATAAAACAAGATTAGCATCTGTTGGGATTGGGGCCATGTCTTTTTCTAATTTTTATGGTCCGTGCAATGATGAGCAGGCAGATGCTATTCTTACCGCGGCAATTGATCTGGGTCTCAATCACATTGATACATCAAATGTGTATGGGATGGGGGTTTCAGAGCAGCGCATTGGCAGTTTTCTGGCTAAACAGGGTCGCTTGGCAACTGACTTCTTTCATATTGCGACCAAGGCCGGCATTTGTCGTGACCCGGATACAGGGGTTCGGTCCTTCAATAACGAGGCTTCACATCTGGAATCAGAGCTGGATAAAAGCTTGGTCAGGATGGGTATTGAACATGTTGATTTGTTCTATGTACATCGCCGCCAGTCAGATATTCCTATTGAAGAGGTTGCTGGCAGCTTGGGCCGGCTTGTGCAAAAAGGAAAAATCAAGCAAATCGGTTTTTCTGAGATTGCGCCATCATCTCTGCGCCGGGCGAATGCGGTTTTTCCTGTCGGAGCGGTTCAGTCAGAATATTCATTATCAACACGAGCTCCAGAAATGGGCCTGGTGCAAGCCTGTGCTGAATTAGGAACAACTCTGGTTGCTTTCTCACCTGTCGGACGAACCTTGCTGACAGACAGGCCATTGAGCTTTGAAGCTGCGCAGGGGCTTGACTTTCTGAGAGGCAACCCACGATTTTTATCCCCAAATTATGAAGCGAATATTGCCATTTCTGAGGGTTTCAGGGCCTATGCAGCTGATAATAATGTCGCTTCAGCCAGCCTAGCTGTAGCCTGGCTTTTGGCACAGGGAGATCATATTCTTCCTATTCCTGGCACGCGGTCTGTTGCACATTTGAATGAGCTAGCAGCTGCCCGTAACATTGTGGTTACAGAGCAGATGAAGGCAGAGATCGAAGCTATCCTGCCTGTTGGCTGGGCTCATGGTGACCGCTACTCACAAGCCCAATGGGTTGGCCCGGAACGTTTTTGTTGAGTTCAAGTAGACGCCCAGACAGCTGCATTTCAGGTGTTTTGGCCAATATCCTGTGCTAGACAAGCTCTATGAGCTCGCGTGATTATCTTCTATATGCATTAGTGATTTTTGGCTGGTCAACAAGCTGGTTGCCTTTGAAGGGACAGATAGGGCTTGTTGCACCTGAAGTCTCTATATTATGGCGGTTCATGATTGCTGCGGCTTTGTGTTTTCTTATTGCACGATTTAGAGGGCTTACGCTTAGATTCCCGTTTCATCTTCATCTGAGGTTTGCTGCTTTGGGGCTGTTTATTTTTAGCATGAATTTTACCCTATTTTATTATGCAAGCCCTCATTTGGCCTCAGGGCTTATGGCGGTTGTGTTCTCAACAGCTTCGATGATGAATATATTGATGGTTGCAGGTCTTACTCGCACAGCGCCTCACCCACGTGAGCTTTTTGCCTCAGCCATTGGGCTTGGTGGAATTATCTTGATCTTTTTGCCTGAATTTCGTTTGTCGTTAGCCGCTCTGCCTGCATTGTTACTATGTATAGTAGGCACATTATGCTTTTGTGCGGGCAATCAGGTTTCAGCTGCGCTGCAGAGACAGAATGTAGAGGTGATAAGCGCGAACAGTTGGGGTATGGTCTATGGGTGTCTTGTGCTAGCTCTCTTTGCCTTGGTTTTAGGCAATCCCTTTGTTATAGATTATCGTTTACCTTATCTGTCCGGACTGATCTGGCTGGCGGTGTTTTCATCAGTACTAACCTTTGCATGTTATCTGACACTTGTTGGACGGATTGGCGCAGGAAAAGCTGGATATG
>DEBO01000134.1:4236-7374 GCA_002348585.1 Alphaproteobacteria bacterium UBA2954
TTTGCTGGCATTTGTCTTGTAGTCTTAGGAAATATACTGATGTTGCGCAAGCGCTAGGATGCAGGTTCGTCCTGCGCCTAAGAAGCCGGCTCAAAAACAGGCTTTAATATCAGTTCACCG
Organism: Alphaproteobacteria bacterium UBA2954; assembly: GCA_002348585.1. GTDB lineage: Bacteria > Pseudomonadota > Alphaproteobacteria > Puniceispirillales > Puniceispirillaceae > JADHLI01. The sequence goes on from DEBO01000134.1 coordinate 4,357, forward strand.
CGACGATTCCGGGCGCGGGCAAATTCTGATATACCGCTGTAGGCCAAACGTTCCTTGCCGTAAGATATGGTCTTCAGCCTGTCTTTTGGGAAACCGGATGTTCTCAATTGTTGTGAGATGACTGCTGCGCGGCGCTCACCAAGGGCAAAATTATACTCTCGAGTACCTCTGTCATCACAATGTCCCTCAATGCGCAGGTTAAGTCGTTCATTTTCCGGAGCTAGCAGAAAAATGGCCAGCTGTTTCAGCTGCTCTTTTTGCTGATCTGACAGGCTGGCATCATCAAGTGCAAAATAGATGGGCCGCGTTAACTTCTCAATTAATTCGTCACGTGTAAGCGGTTCAGCTTCAGCTTTGGTCTCAAGGCTGACCATTTCGTCTTCTGAGCTATCTGGATGTTTCTGTTCCCGTTCAGCTGGCGCAGTAGGCGCTTCAGGTTTCGGCACAGTTGGCGGGTCTAAATCCTCAGAAACCAGAACTTTACTCTCAAAGATAAGTTGCTCAGGTTCGCGTGGATCAAGTCTGACCGATCCCTTTACAGCACAGCCGGCAAGGAGTAGCAGGTTGAGTAGACTGAGCAGGAAAAGCCGGGGAAATGAGCGTGCAGACATTCTGAACTTTCAGCCCTTCTGGTTATCACTTTAAGAGGAAAACAGTAGATGATGCGATTTTAGCCAAACCATTGTTGTTACGCCGTGTGTCAGAAAAACACGGCAATCTGGATCGGGGCCTAGAAGACCAAAATCTGTTTCTTCTTCTGTAGCCTCACGGTCAGTATCCTCATTGGGCGGCAAAAAAACACCCCCCTGACCAGAAGACCCTCCAAGTGTAGCCTGAATTTTAAACAGATCTTGTAGCATAACAAAAAGGATAACGACAGAAATGTAGAGTGTGTTAAGCCTATAGCTGACGACTATAAATGTTGTAGGGACTGTCGTATAACGTAGAAGTGTGCTGCTGATTATTGATAGGGTATAAAGAATGTTGAGAACGGGCATCAACTGGATTTTATCTACAGGAGTATTTGTGTTTGTGCTTGTAGGTCAGGCACTTGCGCAAACCGCAAGTAATTGCAATGAAACAGACCCTAATCAGTTTTTTGCACTGATTAATGCTCCGGTACAATCTTACATCGCTCCACTTGATAGAAATGGGAGCAACCTTCTCTCTGAAAACGAAATTTTTATCCAGAAATCACGACATTATTTCGCAGAATTTAAAGACTTTCCTCCAGTTACAATATCTATGGAAAGATTTGCCTCGGTGACTGAAAACAACCCAACTGCTCTGGAGAACTTTGAGAGTAAAATTACAGTCCTTGGCCCAAATTGTAACAGATTGAATATGTACAGAAGCAGGTTGGTTGGCTCTTTCACAGCACCTTTTGAAGAAATTATGGAATTGGTGGAACTCGGCTTAAGGACAGACAATGAAGCAATCATTCAGTTTTCGACTACACAGTTGACACCACAGGAAATTGATTTCGAGAAGCTTATTGCCATTTTATCAAATGACCTTGCATTAGACGAAAATGTAGTAAATTCAATGATTTCCGAATCCCTACGCGATCAGTTTCTCCCCCAAGGAGGCAAGATTAATTTGAACTCTATGTCCGAAATGGCTCTTTTAGGATTTTCTTCTATGGGAGGGCTAGTTGATAGTAAGGTAGGTCAGATATATGTATTTATCCCAAAATCCGTTAATGGCATTAATAACATGCAAGAAACTGCAGTGTTAACATCAGATGCAAGGCTTTATAACATAGCCGGCTTTGATCATGGGATTGCCAGCAAAGTGCTTAGCAGACTGGGTGTTCGAACTACAGTGGTGCAGATATCAGAAATTGCCACAGAAAAATTTGGCAACTGCAAAATTGATTTGGCTGGAAAGTGGATGCAAGTTGTCAGTGGAAAGAAAGTCAGAAGTTGCCCATTTATGGAATTGGTCCAAGTGATGCTGAATGAAAAATCATATATTGGGACTTATGATTACAAATTTCAAGCGGTCGTTTTTGATGAGATCTCAAAAATTATGGAATCAAAAAATATGTGACAAAACATATCATGTTGATTTTCCGAATATAATTTATTTGAGCTTTAATTAAATTCAAATTTTTACAGAAAAATTTTATCTTTACTCAGATTGGTATGTTTTTTGTAAGTTATGATGTTCTCTTAACTTAAAAACTCTCTATTAAAAAGGAAACATGAACATGACACATCAGGTCCTGGATATGAATGAAGCGCTGGTTGCTAAAATCTTATATGATTTTGATGGTCAGCTGCAGGCTCGCTTCTCATCCAGCCTGTTTCAGTTCATCCTTGCAACTGATGAAATATCAGAGGGTATGTTCCATGAGACCGTGCGCCAAGTTTGGCATGATGCCGGCCCGCTGGGCCTGCGTTCATATTTGAAACGCGAGTTGGTCTTGCTGGAAGATTCTCAGTCACGCACCCATAAAAAACTCAGCTCATGAGCTGGGCTGGCGGCCACGCTTGAAGGTTCCGGTCGAACTGGCAAGAATGCGTCCATCAGGCGTAAACACTTCTCCTGAAGCAAAAAAAACAGACCGGCCACCGCCGGTCTTTCTAGCTGTTGCATAAACTTTGATATCGTCATTTGTTGCAGCGCCGATGAACTGGGTGTTCAAATTTAGGGTTAGACCTGGCATCAGATAAAGAGGTGGTTGACTATAGCTACCTGACATTGCCAAGGATACATCCAACATTGTTGAAAAGACACCTCCATGGACCAATCCGGCGGGGTTTAGATGAGAGGGGCCAATGTCAAGGCTGGTCAGACAATCTTGTTCGGTCCATCTGAGCAAACTTAATCCGATAAGATGATTAAAGCCAATTTCATTTAGTTCAGCCAGTCTTGAATCTGTGCTTGGCGTAAGGTCCAGTGTAGCAAAAATGTGGCTGCCAGTTGTCATTTGGCGTCCCCAAAGCTTCGGCCCATTGTGAAAAACTCATCATTAGGTCGCATTGATAGCAGGCTGGCCATGCGGTTTGATAA
>DEBO01000083.1 GCA_002348585.1 Alphaproteobacteria bacterium UBA2954
TGACAGGCGGCTAGTCATCCTTATCGTTGCCAGCATCTCTGCTTTGGCTGCTGCGATTGCATCTATTGTTGGGCTGTCAAATTACTGGACTCTACTTGGGCTCACAGCTATTTTTGGAGGCTTTTCAATGACAATATATTCGCTGTGTATTGCCCATGCGAATGACTACCTCAGTCCAAGTCAGATGGTCGGCACCGCTTCAGCTCTGATCACAGTCAACGGAATCGGGGCGATTTTTGGTCCGCCCATTATCGCCGCTTTGGTAGATTTATTCGGCAGTTATATGTTTTTTGCGATGCTATCTGCTGTTCATATTGGACTGGGCCTGCTTGTTCTTGCCCGTATGTATATGCGAGAGGCTGTGCCTGCAGAGGCACAAGGCCCCTTCATTGCTGTACCTGACCAGGGCACAGCTGTAGCGGCAAGCCTAAACCCAGAAACAGCCTGGAGCGAGCTCGATCCAGAACTGGTCGCAACTGAAGACCCGCTTACTGACAACCCCTATCTAGATGTGCTAAGCCTGCAGAAACCCTTTAAATAAGATCAAAAATACATCGACCTTTACATAAAAACATCCTGAAGTCTTGCTACATCAGTAGAGATAGACAAATTAATAGGCGTTAAAGCAGGCCAAGTTCACGCAGTTCTGATAACAGCTCAGGCGGCATTGGTGTTTCCTCATCGCTGACTGGCATATCATCAGGTGCATTTTCTGTTTCCAGATATCGCCAGCCCTGAAAAATGCGAACACGACGAGGCCAAACCGGAATAAGTTCAGGAGCTAGTACAATTCCGCAGACTGGCTGGCCGTCCGCACGTTTTACCTCGATTAAATCAGCAATAGGTTGGCGCACACAAATCTGTCCCTTTATAATCCAGAATAAGCAGCCGCCATCCAGAAGCTCAGCAGAACGGCGCGGCCAGTTCCGAGTAGGATGGATAATCGGCAGACCTTGGATTGTGCGGCGAGACTGCCTCGCTTTCAAATCGTCAAGCGATAACGAGCCAACAGAAAGCTTTTTTAAATGAACCGTCATAAACCTAATTTAATCAGCAGCTCAAACGTCGACAAGTTTGAAAAACTAAAAATTTTTTAAACTATCAGTCTAAAGAAGATAAAGGGCCGCTAATCCCAAAAACACAAGAAACCCAATCACATCCGTAATTGTAGTAATGAAAACAGATGATGCGATTGCTGGATCAACACCTAGATTAACCAGCGAAAGTGGAATCAGGGTTCCTGAAATGGCAGCAACAACCATATTAACAAGCATCGCAATTCCAAGCACCAGGGCAATCTGGACATCATGAAACCAAACATAAGATAGTCCAGCCGTCACCACCGCAAAAATTAGGCCATTGGCTATGCCGACATATAATTCTCGTAGCCCAAAGGTAACCGCAACTTTGGGACTGAATTCACGCATAGCAATCGCGCGAACAGCAACCGTTACCGTCTGTATGCCTGCATTCCCGCCCATTGAAGCAACTATCGGCATCAACACAGCAAGCGCAACGACCTTTTCAATAGTGCTTTCGAAAAAGCCGATAACCACTGACGCAATAACAGCAGTAATCAAATTCACAAACAACCAGGGTGCACGTCCCTGAAAAGTCTCCAGAACGGATGTGCGGATTGAGGCATCAGACACCCCAGCAAGTGCCATCAGATCTTCTTCAGCCTCTTCATCTATCACATCAATAATGTCATCTAATGTGATGATCCCGACTAGACGCCCTTCTTCATCAATCACACCCGTGGTGATCATTCCGTAGCGACGGAAAAGCAAGGCGACCTCTTCCTGATCCATGGTTGCCGGGATTGACCGTATTTCAGTATCCATAATCTCGGCAATGCGGCGTGGACGTTGTGTACATAACAGTTTATTCAACCGCACCTCACCAATAGGATGACCGCTAGCATCAGTCACCATGATTAGATAAAACTCGTCTCTATCAAGTTCAGATGAACGCAGAAAATCAATCGTTTGCCCAACTGTCCAGAAAGGCGGCACGACAACCATTTCACGCTGCATCATCCGGCCAGCCGAGTCCTCAGGGTAAGCCAAGCTCTGTTCAACAAGTACACGTTCCTGAGCAGATAGCGCCGCCAAGGCCTCATTAAGCTGTTCAGGCGCCAGCTCTTCAGCAATAGTCACAACATCATCTGAGTCCAGCTCAGGCAGAGAGGCAGCAAACACATCAGGATCCAGCAAATCCCGAACATTCTCACGGACCTCCTCATGCAGATAAGGCAGAATTTCGGCATCAAAATCTGACCCTAATTGCCTAACAAATATGCGCAAATCCTCTGAAGAAATTCTCTCCAGTAAGTCAGCTTTGTCTGCCGGATGCAGGGGGTCTATCAACATCCTCAACCGATGCCACTGGTCGTTCTTAATAGTACAACGGATTGCCGCTTCTACCTTTGGGGTTAACCCGTACATAGAGGCAACTTCACGGGCATGACGGTCTTTGCTGTCCTCATAAGGATGTGGTGATCTGGTTGTCTTTACCATCTCACAGCCTCCTTGAAATTACTCTATTTCTGAAAATCGGCCAAAACTTTAAATGTTAAATAACAGCATAAAGCTAGGTGTAAAACAATTCAGCTCGCCTAGAATATATTTTCTAAAATATCTAATTTCGACAGAATGTTTCAATGGTTTCTCATGTAACTAGCCAGTGAATCTGCAAACCGTTCGATAGCGTGTTCTGGAATATCTTTATGAGTGACAAGCCGAAAGGTGTTTTTTGCCGGGCTGATCAAAAGACCCTTTTCTGCCAAATAGGATCTTAGTCCTGCTTTCCTGTCTTCTGGCATGTCCACGTAAACCATATTTGTTTCTACGGTATCCATATCGATATGAACATTCTGTATAGTTCTCAAAGCGGTCGCCAAGGTAAAAGCACGTTGATGGTCTTCGTGCAAACGACTAATGTTATTATCAAGTGCATGATGACCTGCCGCTGCCAACATGCCAACCTGACGCATGCCGCCACCTAGTTGTTTGCGCAAACGGCGGGCCCTGGAAATAAAGGCCTGGTCGCCAACCAACACAGAGCCAACAGGTGCGGCTAACCCTTTTGACAGACATAAGGAGACACTATCAAAACCAGCCGTAAATGCACTTACATCCATGTTGCAGGCAACAGCCGCATTCATCAATCGCGCACCATCCAAATGGCAGTTCAGCTTATGGCGTCTGGCTGCCGCACACAAATCAGATAAGTGCGCTGCTGTCTGTATGCGCCCATTCACTGTATTTTCGAGGCATAATAATCTGGTTACAGGATGGTGAAAATCATCTGGTTTAACAGCTTTGTCTATATCTGCTGCAGAAAGGCGACCCGCTGTATCGACTGGTAGTGGACAAGGAATGACACCGCCAAGAGTTGCTGCACCACCTGCTTCATAATAGACCGTGTGATAAGACCGACCCGACAAAAATTCCTCACCGCGTGCTGCGTGGCATAAAATCGCGATCAGGTTAGACTGTGTCCCAGATGAAACAAATAATCCAGCAGCCTTACCGAGCATATCGGCGACACGCGCCTCAAGATTAGCAGTTGTTTTATCATCGCCATAAACGTCATCTCCAACTTCAGCAGCGGCCATCGCCGCCCGCATTGCATCATCAGGCCGTGTAACCGTATCGCTGCGAAAATCAAAAACAGTTTCTTGAGACATGATTTGAGCACCCTATTTTGTCATTACCGATAAAGTTCTTATTGCACACAATGATATTAAGACAAAACTGCAATCCCATAAAAAATGACCTGCACCACTGTTTAGCACAGGTCATCTTTGAAAAGCCGAGAGATGTCTTTAGGGGGGAGCGTCTCCCAGCAAAGCTTTTTAATTTTTAGCGGGAAAATTCCGGATAGGAATCCATTCCTAATTCAGAGTTATCCAATCCGGCCATTTCAGCTTCTTCAGACACTCGAATTCCTATGCTCTTTGACAAAATCATCCAGACTGTAAGTGACACGATGAAGGTAAAAAGACCGATTACAACGATCCCTGCGAGCTGCGCCATCAATGTTGCATCAGGATTGGTAATCACTACGGCCAATGTACCCCAGATGCCTGCGAAAAGGTGCACAGGAATAGCCCCAACAACATCATCAATTTTGAATTTATCCAATATCGGCACTGCAAATACTACAATAACGCCACCAAAACCGCCGATTAATGTAGCCACTCCAAGACCCGGAGTAAGTGGTTCAGCTGTTATTGATACCAGACCGGCTAACGCACCGTTGAGAACCATGGTGAGGTCAACCTTTTTGTAAACTATTTGCGTTAGAATAAGTGCTGTTATCGCACCACCAGCGGCGGCTGCATTTGTGTTAGCAAAAATCCTCGACACATCAGCAACATCACCAACAGTTCCCATCGCAAGTTGTGAGCCACCATTAAAACCAAACCAACCTAACCATAAAATGAACGTTCCAAGTGTGGCTAATGGCAGATTTGCTCCAGGCATAGGGGATACGCTTCCATCTCTTTTATATTTACCGTGCCTTGCTCCCAGGACGATGGCACCAGCTAAAGCTGCATATCCGCCAACAGAGTGCACAACTGAAGAACCTGCAAAATCAAGAAACCCAAGTGCATCGAGAAATCCACCGCCCCATTTCCAACTGGCTTGAAAAGGATAGATCAAGGCAGTCAGAATAAATGTGAAAAGCAAAAACGGCCATAATTTAATGCGCTCAGCAACGGTGCCAGAAACGATCGATGCTGTTGCCGCACAGAACATCAGCTGGAAAAAATAGTCAGACGCTGTTGAGGCATATGAAATATCGTCTGCTCCGTCAGCTGTCACACCGACAGCTTCCATCACTGCTACAGCAGGAAACAAGTTTGACAAAACACCATCAACCGCCCAATCACCCAGCGGGTACATTAAGTTATAACCTACCAGGTAGTATCCCATCGCTGCAATTGAGAATAAAGCGATATTTTTCGTCAATTGAGTGGTTGTATTCTTGGCTCTAACCAAACCAGCCTCTAACATGCAAAAGCCGCATGCCATAAACATAACTAAAAATCCACCAATCAAGAACAAAAGTGAATTTAAAACGAAAACTCCATGTTCAGGCACTGTCTGTGCCATTACTGGTGTGCTGACAATAGAAAGCCCGGCCACCAAAGGAGTAAAAATTTTTATTAAACGCATCATTGTAATGCTCCTTGAATTTACTTGGTTAAATCAGAGCGCATCTGCGCCTGTTTCAGCTGTCCGTATCCGCATTGCGTCTTCGAGTGAAAGCACGAAAATTTTTCCATCACCAATTTTGCCAGTCCCTGCAGCGTTCTTAATCGCAGAGACAACGTCTTCAGATACCTTCTTCTCAACTGCAACTTCGATTTTGATTTTTGGTATGTAATTTACGGCGTATTCGGCTCCGCGATACATTTCGCTTTTACCTTTTTGGCGCCCGTATCCCTGAACTTCACTCACGGTCATTCCGGAAATGCCTATCACGCCCAAAGCCTCATGGACGGCATCGAGCTTTCCTGGCTGAATGATTGCAATGATATATTTCATAGCGTCCTCTATTTTGTGTTGTTACACGGTTCTCATCAAATGCGTTGTAAAATGCAAAACTCATTCTTTATGCAAGTATTGAGAATTTAATTGCCATTGTGTTACCAGACCATTGTGGAAAAATATTGTGCTGCATTTTATTCATTGTGATGCATTTTTTGCACCATCGTCTATTGACCTTAAAGCACAAGGCGTTATGAACAATGCAGGGAAGGCTGTTCTTGTCCACTGAAACCAAAGGACTTGACGAATAGGAGCAAGAGATATGCGCCATTTAACCCATCTGCACTACATTGATGTTGTGGCGAGAGAAAAATCGATACGGAAAGCATCAGAGAAATTAAATATTACCTCTACCGCACTGAACCGACGGATTTTGGCACTCGAAGAAGAGGTTGGGACACCCTTGTTTGAGCGCCTTCCTTCCGGCGTCAGGCTGAACACAGCTGGCGAGTTGTTTATTCAACATATACGCAGCCAAATGACCGATTTGTCACGTGTTCTCTCGCAAATCTCAGATCTCTCTGGTGTGCGTCGTGGTCACGTTATCGTCAGTGGAGGGCCCGAGATTTTGTCATCCTTCCTGCCAGGGCAGATCGCGAAGTACCGTCAAGATTTTCAAGCGGTGCAATTTGATGTGTTGCGTCAAACACCAGAACAGAGCCTGACCGCACTAATAAATTTTGAAATAGATATGGCCTTTATCTTTGACTCTGTGCTGCCTTCTGATCTCGATATTGTAGCTTCGGTATCACAACCCCTTTTTGCACTGGTTCATAAGGGTCATCCTTTAGCAGAGCAGCAGTTCCTCAAACTTCAGGATTGCTTAGCCTGGCCGATCATCTCACCTTTATCTGAAGGCGGCTTGAAAACAATGCTGGAGGTTGGGAGGTTGCGCACAGCCGCAAATCTGCAGACTGTGATAAAGACTGATGAGCCAAACTTTATTTCAGATTATATTCGCAATGAAAATGCTATTGGCTTTGCGATTCCGCTTAGCTTTGAGGAAAATAACCAAATTATGACAGGACTAAAATCAATTGCCATTGATGAAC
>DEBO01000045.1:0-1654 GCA_002348585.1 Alphaproteobacteria bacterium UBA2954
TCAGAACCATGTACAGAATTAGCTTCAATAGACTCCGCGAATAATTTGCGGATTGTCCCATCAGCCGCTTCAGCTGGGTTGGTAGCCCCCATGATTTTGCGGTACGTTGTTACAGCTTTCTCGCCTTCAAGCACTTGCACCACAACCGGACCTGAAGTCATGAAGTCAACAAGGTCATTATAGAATGGCCGCTCAGCATGAACAGCATAAAATGCCTTAGCTTGTTCTCGGGTCATGTGGATGCGTCTCTGGGCGACAATTCTCAGGCCAGACTCTTCGATTTTTGAATTGATCGCCCCTGTTAAATTACGACGCGTGGCATCTGGTTTGATAATGGAAAAAGTGCGTGAAGCCGCCATGGTAAAATCCTTTGTAAAAGAAAACGTAACCGCTACATCTTATTACGCTTATAGGGCCCGCTTATAGCAAACTCAGGAGGGATGACAAGAGCTATTTTTACTATGCCTCCACAGGAAGCGACTATTTCCGTAACCTATTTTTTCTGGCTCCAGCGACCCTGATCATCCTGCGCAAAATACCGACAAGTTACATCAGCCGTTCCAGACCAGCGTTTCCAGCTGTCGCGTGCAGTGGAAATAGCCAACTCACTCGTGCCATTAAACAAGTTAAACACCCGATCGAATTTTTGAATTTCAGGTGGTTCAAGCCCCGCTGTAAGAGCCAGAAAACGGGCATCAATCTGGTTTACGGCAACATCACTTGTCAGCCATATCTGCGCATGTTCATGGCCCTCATTCTCATCTGCTGCATGTGCTAGAAAGCTGTCTGGCCTGAATGTCCAAAGTCTCTCACTGATAGCCACATGACTATCTTTCTGTGCGAGTATAAGAAGCTTGTTACCGGACGCAACTGTTTTATGTGCCAGTATAGCTAGCGGTGTTGCCAGATCAGCGTTCCGCAAATGATAAAAGTCAATCTGCAGCAGATCCGGTTCTGCATGCTCGGATAACTGACTGGTATCTTTGCCCTCATTCATCTATTTCATATCCACCCAGTCATCAATCATCTGACTCAACAGCCTAACACCAAACCCGGTTCCCCCTTTGGGAACTGTTGGCTTCGCTTTTTCTGACCAGGCTTTGCCGGCAATGTCTAGATGCACCCAAGGTGTGTCATTTTTGATAAATCGACGCAGAAAACAGGCCGCAGTAATCGCACCACCATAAGGGCCGGCAATATTTTTCATATCTGCAATATGTGATTTCAACATATCATCATAGGCTTTTCCCATCGGCATGCGCCAGCATTTCTCATCTACATTACCGCCAGCTGTTGTCACTGCATTGGCCAGCACATCATTGTTTGAAAACAGACCAGCATATTCCTTACCCAAAGACACAATGATCGCACCTGTTAATGTTGCCAGATTCACAATCGCCTGTGGTTTAAATTTGTCCTGCACATATGTCAGCACATCTGCCAGAACCAGCCTGCCCTCGGCATCTGTGTTAATGACTTCGATTGTCTGTCCGGATAAGGACGTCACCACATCACCTGGTCGTTGCGCGTTGCCATCTGGCATATTCTCAACAAGACCAATGATGCCGACAACATTTCGTTTTACCTTTCGGCCAGCCAGTGCGTGCATTGCACCAGTAACTGCTGCCGCACCACCCATATCCCATTTCATATC
>DEBO01000045.1:1970-16701 GCA_002348585.1 Alphaproteobacteria bacterium UBA2954
CATATCCCATTTCATATCCTCCATACCTTTGGCAGGTTTTAGTGAAATGCCCCCCGTATCAAAACAGACCCCCTTACCCACTAAAGCAATTGGTGCCTCATCATTGCCACCCTGCCAATTCATCACAACAACTGCCGAATCACGGCGTGACCCCTGTCCCACGCCAAGCAGCGCCCCCATGCCGAGTGTTTCCAGCTCTTTTTCAGGAATTATCTGAACATCTAAGCCAACCGATTCAAGTTCAGCACAGCGACGAGAAAATTCCTTTGGATATAAGACATTAGCGGGTTCATAAAGCAAGTCACGAGCGGTGAATACACCAGCAACTAGAGCTTTAGACTGACTCCATGAGCGTGACAGCTTCGTTTTATTTGCAGAAGTAACATGCAATTCTGCCGCGATTTTGTCTGGTTTTTTGACTGTGAAATACTGATCAAAATAATAACTTGCTGATAAGGCCCCACATAGTACAGAAGGAACAATTTCCGCTGGCAATAGGTCAGCATCTATCTGCAGCTTATTAAAGGGAACTGTCTGCATCTGTTTGAACAAACGTCCGCCCCATGTCTCAGCGGATAAACCTGCATCCATGCCTTTCCCAATTCCGGCGATCAGAACAGGTCCATAGGAAGAATAAACAGGTAGGAATTCACCAGTTTTTCCGGTGAAATCAGCTAAATTAAAGGCGGCTAATAGCGTTTCCATCAGGCCCTCATCCACCTTGTTGATTATACCTTCGTTTTCATGCATCAGCACAAGTTGCACATGTGTTGTAGAAAATTCCGAAGAAAAATGAATATCTAGATGATGAGGCATGTTTTTACCTGTCTGCATTGAGCGATCTGTGTAAAATATTATATTGTAATTATGTAGGAGACTTGTACAGATTTATCCAGTATTTTGTCCTGTTGCCCACTCTATTCAGCTTCTTTGAAAACTGAAGCTGACTAGAAAAACCAGTTTGATTATGATATTTAATCACGATTCCAAAAAATCTGTCGTAAAAGATCATCACCAACAATGTGTCATAAGCGGAAAAAGAGGACTACATGAATTTCCATGGTTACCTGTTCCGACAGTTTTCTTTCAACACCTTGCTGGTTTTAGCCAGTCTTTTAGCAGTTGTATGGCTAAATCACGCGCTTCGTATGCTGGAGCTTGTTGTCAACAAGGATGGGTCCTTTTTTGACTTCATTCTATTATCTTTGTTTCCCATGCCGCTCTGGCTGATAATTGCCCTGCCCATGGCAGGTTTCATTGGCGTGATCTGGACGATTTACCGGTTTTTAACTGACCGTGAATTGATTGTGATGCAGGCAATAGGCATCAGCCCTGGACAATTCAGCAAAATGCCCCTTTTATTTGGCCTTCTTCTGACGATAATTCTTTCCGTAAATTCAGTTATCATTCTTCCCTATGGATATTCTAAATTCAAGGAATTACAGACACTAATAAGAGCTTCAATTCCCAAACTGTTAGTCCAAGACAATGTTTTTATAGATATTGCTGATGACATGACATTATTTGTTGGCGAGCGCATTAGTCGAAATAAGGTTGGGCGTGTCTTTATTCAGGATGCTCGTAATCCAGACCGTCTTGTCACGCTTACCTCAGAAACAGGGCAGTTTTTAGTTTCTGATAGCCGACCCCTCTTCATTTTAAGCAATGGCCAGAGAACAGAACTAGCCTTAGATGGTTCTTCGACAGCCTCTCTTTCGTTCGAAACGCACATGCTAGATATTGGGCAGGATTCATCGACCTCATCTCGGCGCAATATACTTGATTCTCATGAAGAAAATATTCTGAATTTGCTCTTTCCTCCAGATACGTTGTCTGCAAAATTCGTAAATGACCGTAAGGCTATGGGTCATTATCGTATTGCATCACCTTTCCTAGCCTTATGTTTGGTCATTCTTGCAACATCTATCATGCTACATGGCCGAATATTGCGCGAGACAGTCAACAGAAGAATATTAATCGTGGCTTTGCTGGGCGTATTGATGCAGGCAGGACTGATCTTAAGCCGTTCGTTGACTGCCAGCTCGCCTTTTTTATGGCCGTCATTATATTTAATCATTCTTCTCCCCATGATTTTTGGCCTTTATCTCATTGTGAAACCAACAGCCTTTACAATTTTTTGGTCACGGTTCCGACCGCAATCTCCTATTAAAACATTAAGAGATGAACAGTAATGGCCTTTTTTTCGTCCATCCCGTTAACTTTACTTGCCTACATGTCGAGGAAGTACGCAAAAATCCTGTTTCTAACTCTTCTAACACTGATCTGCTTCATTTCATTCATTGAAATCATTGAACTTTTGCGGCGCGCAGGTCAAAAAGCCCCAGAATTATCTTCAATGTATGTTGTGTTCCTTGCAATCATTAACATCCCTACGCTGGTAGATAAAATTTTACCTTTTGCGGTTCTATTTGGTTCCATGATATGCTTTTATCTATGGGGACGTTCGCATGAATTTCTCGTTGGCCGAACAACAGGACAAAATATCTGGCAAGCCTTACTTCCTGTAATCGCGACCGTCTTTGCTTTTGGATTGTTCCACATCACAGTTTTTAATCCAATTGCTGCAACCACAGCGAAGCAATATGAATACCTGATGGGAGAGATATTCGGCAATGACAGGCGGTCTGAATTATCAGTCTCAACAAATGGTATTTGGATGCGCGACCTTGAAGATGGGAATAACTTTATCATCAACGGTGCAACCCTAATGGTTGAGAAATCATTAATCCGGTCCCCATTAATCTATAAGATTCATAAAGATGGCCTGCTGGACTGGCGCATAAAGGCTGATGAAATGAGGCTGGTAAATGGTAGCTGGATAATTTCAAATGCAATACGCATTAAAAATGACGGTCAACGGGTATATTTAGGTGATGTAATGTTTCCGACCACCCTAAAAATATCTGACTTGGCAGAAAGTAAATTGCCACCAAAAACCGTAAGCATTTATAATTTTCCCAACTTCATTGCTGTTCAAAAACGCGCTGGCTTGCCCGTAAATCAACACTTAGTTTTTTTTCATCAGTTGCTATCAACCCCTTTCAAACTCATTGGGCTTGCCATGTTAGCTGCAAGCTTTACGCTTTTGCATTTCTCACGGCAAACGAAAATACGTCTGATTGTGCTTGGACTAGGAAGTGGTTTTGTAGTTTATTTTCTTTCAGACATTGTCTATCTGCTTGGTAACACAGCAAAACTACCTTATGTGCTGGCAGGTTGGGCTCCTGCGTTGCTTATCTGTCTTTTCAGTGGTTTCCTGCTTGCTCGCGTTGATGAATAAGGAAAAATCATCATGCTTAAATGCCACCAGATCTTTAAAAAAAATATGATAATGATGACAGGGGTAAAAAAGTTTTCCGCCCTCTGCATTGCCTTGGCAGCAATATTTTCAACATTTTTGATGAGCCCCTCCTTACTTGCAAAAGACGAGTTAAGGGTAATTGCGCTAGTAAATAGTGAACCCATTACAAATATTGAATTGACTGACCGGGTCAGTTATTTGCGCAGGGTCACTCAACTTAGAGTGTCCGAGGAAATTTTACGTAGGGATGCATTGCAAGGGTTGATTGCAGACAGGCTTAAACAGCAGTTTGGTAAAAGTATTGCGCCTGGGACCATTTCAAGTCTAGATAGAACAGCGCAAAAAATCTTAGATAACAATTTCGGCCGTAATGGCAAGAAAGGTTCTCTAGTCCTAAAAGAATTGAATATTCCACAGCGTACAGTGCTGAACAAAATCAAGGCTGACATATTGTGGAGTAACGCCCTGCGTCTAAAGTTCAAGCGGCAATTTGAAAACATTGAAAAAACTGCACAACAAGAGCTAAACAGATTAATTCAGCTTAAAAGCGAGCCTCAAGTGCGCTTTAGTGAGATTATTCTTTTGCCTAATCCTAATCGCTCCCCTGAAGCAACCTTATCTCTTGGTGAAAAAATTGTTGCTGCATTAAATGATGGCGCAGATTTTGCCAGTATTGCGCAACAATATTCTGATGCCGCCACAGCGAGCAGAGGTGGGTTAGTTGACTGGGTCTTTGCTACTCGCCTCCCTAGTGAGATCAGAACGCCTCTCCTGTCAACTAGGATTGGCGAAATTGTTGGACCTCTCTCATTGGGAGGTCAAATATTTGTTCTACGTAAATCCGAGATGCGTGAAAATGGCCTGTTAGATCCCCTTGAAACAGAAATTGTTCTGGCCCGTGCAGTCGCTCAAATTCCTCTAACCGCTTCGACTGAAAAAAGACAGATGACCTCAGACTTGCTTTACCAACAAACAAAGTTGATTAACAGTTGCTCTGACATGGCAGCATTTGCCAGCACTTTGGCACCGGACACTTCTCCAATGTTAGAGAATTTGACAATAGGCAGCCTAACACCGCAACTGCAAAAAGTAATTCTTGACCTTGATGTGGGTGAAAAAACAACTCCACTTGCTTTTAGTGAAGGCATGGTCGTTTTCATGCTATGCGATAAAAAAGCGCCAGAACTTGATCTACCTGATCTGAAGGAAATTAAACGAGCTGAACTGGAAAAACTTGTTTCCACGCTAAGCGGCCGATTTTTACTCAGGCTTCAGAGACAAGCCTCTATCATCTATAGAGATAACACCACATGAATGTTATCAAGCCAGCTCTAATTACACCTGGAGACCCATCTGGAATTGGACCTGAAATTGCTCTCAAGGCGTGGTCAGAAGGGCAAAAGAATATTGTGCTGATGGGTGACATTGAACATTTGTCCTCAGTTGCCCACGCTGCTGGTCTGAATATTACCTTCACATCTTTTGACTCCACCGTCAGTTTGTCAGCTGAAAAATGCAGCGTTTGGAAAATTGACTGGCAGGTTATGCCGTGCGTTGGGCAGCCTGATTCGAGAAACGCGCCGGCGATTGTAGAATCCATTAAACAGGCAGTAAAACAAGTCAAGCAGGGCCATTTTTCGGCTATAATTACAAGTCCTATTGCCAAGTCAGTTTTGTATGAAAATGGATTTGAATTTCCAGGACAAACTGAATTTCTTGCCAAACTTGACAGCCCGGAGAGCTTTCCTGTCATGATGCTAGCCAATTCGTCTTTGCGTGTTGTGCCTTTGACAATTCATATCCCGCTATCAGATGTTGAGAAAACAATTACAACTGAATTGTTCAAATGCACCATTGAGGTTTTAGACACGGCCCTTCGCCAATACTTTAACTGTCCTTTCCCGCGTATAGCTATCGCTGGCCTAAATCCGCATGCTGGCGAAGATGGACATCTAGGCAGATTTGAGACAGATAAACTTATCCCACTTATACAAGTCCAAGAAATTGAAAAAACATCTTTGCTGGGACCGTTTTCTGCTGACACCCTGTTTCATTCTGAAAAACGAGATGGCTATGATGTCGTTCTATGCATGTATCATGACCAAGCCTTAATCCCTGTGAAAACTATTGATTTTTTTAGGACTGTGAACATCACACTTGGTCTGAGCTTTATCCGCACATCGCCTGATCACGGAACAGCTTTTGACCGAGCGGCGAGGTTTAACAGTCATCCAGGCAGTATAATTAGTGCTATTGACATTGCACAGCAGATGGCAGCCACCAAGCAGCTTCATTCAGAATGACATTGATTACAGAAAAAATTTCTGCCCTACCACCTTTGCGGCAACTAATAAATCAAAAAGATTTTCAGGCCAGAAAGTCACTAAGCCAGAACTTTATTTTTGATCTTAATCTTACCCAACGAATTGCCAGAGTTGCATCTCCTCTGACGGGAACAGTGTTTGAAATAGGGCCTGGCCCCGGCGGATTAACCCGTGCCCTGTTCTTAGAGGGCGCAGAAAAGGTTATTGCTATAGAAAAGGACCACCGGGCAATTCAGTTTCTTGAGCATATCGTTACTGCAACAGACGGTCATTTAGCTTTGCTGGAAGAAGATGCGATGAGGCAACCAATCTGGAAAATGGGCAATGCGCCGCGAAAAATTGTAGCAAATCTTCCCTACAATATTGCAACCGCGTTACTGCTGAGATGGCTTGCACATGCAAATGCGTTTGTATCTCTGACCTTGATGTTTCAAAAAGAGGTTGCAGAGCGGCTAGTAGCCCAACCTGGTGAGAAGGCTTACGGACGATTGTCTGTTCTCACACAATGGCTCTGCAATGCAGAACTGAAATTTGATGTTCCGCCTCAAGCTTTCATACCACCTCCCAAAGTTATCTCCTCAGTTGTTCATTTGATCCCGCGCCGACGGCCTCTATATGACTGCAGGAAAGAAGACCTTGAAACAACAACGACGATTGCCTTTGGTCAGAGACGAAAGATGCTGCGGGCCTCTTTCAAAAAATATGGTGGGGAAACATTACTTCTGTCAGCTGATATTGATCCTAGCGCTCGACCGCAGGACCTATCGATTGAAGCTTTCACGCAGCTAGCAAACAAGATGAGGCAGCAAAACCTTTTTGCGTACGGCTAATTCCTGCTAAGAGCAGCCCTCACGCAACTGTTTCATAAACTCAGTCAGGCTAGCCTGGCGGCTTCTGCGCAAACGCTCAGCTTTCAGAATTGTGTGAACAGCATCAATTGACTGATCCAGTTCATGATTGACGATGATATAATCATATTCAGGATAATGGCTCATCTCATCAGCTGCTCGGGCCATGCGGCCAGCAACCACTTCAGCTGAGTCCTGCGCCCGCTTAATTAAGCGCTTTTCCAGTTCAGCTGTAGAAGGAGGTAAAACAAAGATAGAAACTAAGTCATCACGCGCCTTTGCCTTTATCTGCTGGGTACCTTGCCAGTCTATGTCAAACAGAACATCGCAGCCAGAGGACAATAGTTTTTGCACCAACCCCAACGGCGTTCCATAATAATGGTCAAATACACGGGCATATTCTAGAAACAGGCCTTTATTCATATCAGTTTTAAATTTCTCTTCATCAACGAAATAATAGTCTTTGCCTTCGGCCTCACCCGGACGCATTGGCCGAGTGGTTGCCGAAACGGACATGTAAATTTCTTTGTCACGCGTGAGGAGCGAGCGCGCAATAGAGGTTTTTCCTGCCCCTGACGGTGAAGACAGCACTAGCATCAGCCCTCGTCTTGTAATCATATCATCTTTTTCCTATGCCACTTCTGTTCTGTTTACTGGGTTAGTTTATTCTGCTTTTTGCGTATTATGTTTCTGTACTGTCTAACATTACGATTATGAGCGTCTAGTGTTTTTGCAAAATTATGGCCGCCTTCACCATCTGCAACAAAATACAAGTAATCTGTCTTCTTTGGATGTGCTGCTGCATAAAGCGCCTGATAACCGGGGTTCGCTATAGGTGTTTTTGGCAACCCTTTGATGCGGTATGTATTCCATTTATGCGGGCTGGCCAAATCTGATCTCGAAAGTGTCTGTTTCAACGACCCATTTAAGGAAAGGCCATAGGATACTGTTGGGTCAGACTGCAAGCGCATTTTTCTTTGAAGCCGGTTCATAAAGACTGAGGATACCAGCGGTTTTTCACCAGATGCGCCTGTCTCCTTTTCAATGATGGACGCCAGTTTCAGTAAATCTTGGGGGTTTTTAAGCGGCAAGTCAGCTGCCCGTTCAGCCCAAATCTCTGCCAAAGTTATTTCCATTTTAGCCTGCATCTGTGCGAGCAAAGTTCGACGATCTGTGCCCTTCGTGTAAAAATAGGTATCTGGAAATACGCTGCCTTCATCAGGTGGCTGCAAAATGACAGAATTCATTTTCTCAGCATCATTTAAAGCCTGCATCACGTCAAATGAACGCCACCCTTCAATTATTGTCAGTTTATGTTGAAACACCCGCCCCGAATGAAGAATATGCATGACCTGATCAAGGGAGGCTTTTGCAGGAATTTCATATTCACCTGCTTTAGGTACAAATCCCTCTGACGAAAACATGACGGCAAAATGAAATAGCCGAGGATGGCTGATCACACCAGCTCGGAATAAATCATGCTTAATCTTGAAGAGACCAGCCCCGGAAGGTACGTCAAACATGACCGTCTCTTGATGAGGGCCTTTGCTGGTCCGCATCACATCAATATACAGATATCCTGCCAGAGCTGAAGTGCATAAAGCAAAACAACAGACAATCACCAAGCGGTTAACAAAAAAAACAAACCACTTCTTTTCAGACTGGTCTGGTTTATCCTGTTCAGCACCACTCACGCGTCAACTTTGCCAATGATTAACGAGGCATTTGTTCCCCCAAAACCAAAACTATTAGACATGGCATTGCGAACAGGGCGTTTCTTCGCTTTGAGAGGCACAAGATCAAGCCCGTCTAGTTTCGACTCAGGTTTACGCAGATTTAGCGTTGGTGGCACAATATCTTGTTCGACAGCCATCGTAGAAATAATAGCCTCAATCGCACCTGCTGCTCCAAGTAAATGACCTGTAGAGCTTTTGGTGGAAGACATTGACACATCAGATTCGGCGCCTAAAAGGCGCCGAACCGCATTCGCTTCAATCACATCACCCAAAGGTGTGGATGTGCCATGCGCGTTAATGTAATCAATCTCTGACACATCAAGTCCAGCGCGCTTCAATGCCGCTTCCATCGAACGAAACCCTCCATTGCCATCTTCTGCTGGTGCTGTGATGTGATGGGCATCCCCAGAAAGGCCATAACCTTTGACCTCACCATAGATTTTGGCACCGCGAGCCTTGGCATGCTCTAGCTCTTCCAGAACCACAACACCAGCCCCTTCGCCCATCACAAATCCATCTCTGCCTATATCATAGGGGCGTGAGGCCACCTCAGGTGTGTCATTATATGAGGTGGATAAAGCGCGGGCAGCCGCAAAACCAGCAATGCCAAGGCGACATACTGCTGCTTCTGCCCCTCCGGCAAGCATCACATCAGCATCATCAAAAGCAATAAGCCGAGTCGCATCTCCGATCGCATGCGCACCTGTCGAACAGGCTGTGACCACAGCATGATTAGGCCCTCGATAACCAAACCGAATAGATATCTGACCCGAAATCAGGTTGATTAATGCAGACGGAATAAAAAATGGACTGATCCGGCGCGGACCACGTTGATCAAGAAGCTGGCTTGTTTCAACAATTGTTTGTAAGCCGCCAATGCCTGATCCGATCATCACTCCAGATCTGTCTTGGTCTTCAAGCTTTATGGGCAGCCAGCCAGAATGATGTACCGCTTCTATTGCCGCAACAATCCCCAACTGGATAAATCGATCTAATTTACGCTGTTCTTTTGGTTCAATAAACGCATCAAGATCAAGCGCCCCCTTAAGGCCATCCTGTGGAACTTGTCCGGCAATCTGGCAGGCAAGATCGTCAATTTTAAAGCCGTTAATTCGACCAATGCCACTCTCAGCGGCGATCAGCTTCGTCCAGTTATGGTCAAGGCCTACGCCTAAGGGAGAGACAATACCCATTCCTGTTATTACAACTCGGCGCATCTTGCCCTCTTTATTCTATCTGGATAACTTAGATCGAATAATTTATGACAGTTACTGCTTAAAAGGTGCGACAAAACCACCTCCTAATTCAAGTCAAAAAAAACCCAGTGCTGGTTTGCATGCTCACTGTGAGCTTGCAAACCAGCGCTGGATTTAGATGCAGAGAACCTATTGGCTTTAAGCAGCATTTTCCTGCAAGAAATTAACAGCATCTTTGACTGTAAGAATCTTTTCAGCTGCGTCATCAGGTATCTCGCATCCGAATTCTTCTTCAAAAGCCATAACCAGTTCAACTGTATCTAGGCTGTCTGCGCCCAGGTCATCGATGAAAGATGCACCCTCAATCACCTTCTCGCCTTCAACACCAAGATGCTCAACAACAATTGACTTTACGCGATCTGCAATATCACTCATTTCATATCACCTTTAAGGTAGTGTGTAGCCAGCAGGACGCTGGTACTGTATTTTGTAGCGGGGTGATATCACAATTCAACAGCAATTTCCAGCCTAAAAAGAAAGAGGCTCAAATCCTTCGCAGTGATTCGACTAAAGCATAGCCATCCCGCCATTCACATGTAAAGTCGAACCCGTAACATAGCCTGCTTCCTGGCTGGCAAGATAGACTACGGCCGCAGCAATTTCACTACCCTGCCCCAGCCGTCCTGATGGCACATTGCTCAATAATGCAGACTTCTGATCATCGCTCAGTACGTCAGTCATCGGTGTTTCAATAAAACCTGGCGCAATAACATTCACGGTGACACCACGGCTGGCCACCTCCGCAGCCAATGATTTGCTAAAACCAATCATGCCCGCTTTAGAAGCAGCGTAATTTGTTTGACCAGGATTACCAATCACGCCAACGATAGAGGAGATAGAAATGATGCGGCCCCATCTGGCTTTCATCATAGAACGTATGGCTGACCGGCAGAGGAGCATTGATGAAGTCATATTAACTGCTAGCACATCATCCCAATCCTCATCCTTCATCCGCATGAACAAATTGTCACGTGTGATGCCAGCATTATTCACCAGAATATCTACAGAGCCAGCGAGTTCAGTCGCGATTTCCATCATCTTCGTCACCGCTTTACGATCTGAAAGATCAGCTGGCAGACAATAAGCGCGTTCACCAAAGCTTTCCTGAAGACTGGCCAACCTGTCAGCACGTGTCCCATGCAAAATCACTTTAGCTCCCTGACCGTGCAAAGCTGTCACAATCTCTGAACCAATGCCCCCACTAGCCCCGGTGACCAGTGCGGTTTTCCCTGATAAATCGAACATAAGCTGTCTTTCCTCCCATATTATCCTACATAGCCCAGAATATCATCAAGCGTATCAAGCGTGTAAATACGTGCATCCGGTGCTGCACGTTTTGCAAGACCAGACAGAACCTTCCCTGTACCCAACTCAACAAAGTCAGTTACCTCTGCCTGATTGAAAAACGACATAGTTTCACGCCACCGTACCCGGCCTATAACCTGACTGACTAGATTTTCGCGCAAAACATAAGCAGATATTTCCGGCTGAACTGTCACATTTTGCACCACAGGAACCTCTGCATTTTGAAAGTCAATTTTGGTTAATGCCTTTGCCATGACATCGGCTGCTGGGGCCATCATCTGACAATGGAACGGGGCACTTACAGGCAGTTTGACTACACGGCGCAAGCCTTTATTCTTGGCAACCTCCATCGCCTTAACAATACCTGCACTAGTTCCACTCAGCACAATCTGGCCATCAGCATTGTCATTTGCTATCTGCACAAGCCCTGCATCAGCAGAGGCAGATGCAATCTCTTCAGCAATGGCTAAATCAGCACCAATCAAAGCGGCCATGGCCCCTTCACCCACAGGAACTGCCTGCTGCATGGACTGGCCGCGAAGGTGCAGAAGGCGTGCCGTTTCCGAAATGCCCAAACTGCCAGCCGCACAAAGGGCTGAATATTCACCCAAAGAATGGCCGGCAACAAAACTGCACAGCTCAGAGATGGTTTTCCCAGTCTGGTCCTGCAAAACGCGCAGAGTGCAAATTGAACTTGCAAATAAAGCAGGCTGGGCGTTTTGGGTTAGCTGCAGATCCTCGTAAGGGCCTTCAGCCATGAGAGTTGACAATTTAAAATCGAGGGCGTCATCAATTTCAGATAAGATATCTTTTGCAATTTTACTGTTCTGCGCAAGAATGCTGGCCATACCCACCACCTGAGAGCCCTGCCCTGGAAAAAGAAATGCTGTAACTGCCATAATTAAGTTTTGCCCCCTCAGCTCGCTTACCTAAAAGCCTTTACCTGTCTTTTGTGATAGGCCAGTCACTGGCAGAGAATCAAGACTTGATTTTTTTAGTTCGCTGGCGCATAACCTGCGGACTATTGGTGGTGAAGTGATCAATTTTGGTCGTCTATCACCAACTCAAACTATCCTTGCCAGCTCTGTGCCGAAAAAAAGCTGGTTTGTGACAAAGCGGTTTGAAACTGCTTTACACGATTAGCCAAAAGGGGAAACAAATGCGGCTGTATGAAAGCGTGTTTATTGCACGCCAAGACGTTTCGACCACGCAGGTTGAGAATCTGACCACAGAATTCTCTGCTATCATTGAAAATGGTGGTGGCAAAATTCACAAACATGAATATTGGGGTCTACGCACTCTTGCCTATCGGGTTAAGAAAAACCGGAAAGGTCATTATGTCATGTTGAACTTGGAGACAAACCCGGAGACACTAGCAGAATATGAGCGTATTATGGGCCTTAATGAAGATGTTCTGCGCTTCATAAATATTACTATTGACGAGGTTTTAGAAGATCCATCAATTATGATGCAGGCTGCCAAGTCGGAGCGTGGAGGACGTGGTGACCGCAGTGACCGTTCATCATCTGGACGTAATGTTGAAGACCACGACGAAACCGCAGATAGCGCATCAGATGCAGCTGAGGAACCGACATCTACAGATGACACTGAGGAGTAAGGCATGACACAATTACAAATTACTAGAAGTGCTGTTCGCAGACCACAAGGTCGCCGCAGGAAATCATGTCCATTCTCTGGTCCGAATGCACCGAAAATTGATTATAAAGATGTAAAGCTTCTTACCCGCTTTACCTCAGAGCGTGGAAAAATCGTTCCGTCTCGCATTTCTGCGGTCTCGGCAAAAAAACAGCGGGAATTATCGACCGCTATAAAGCGTGCGCGGTATCTGGCACTTATGCCCTACGTGATCAGCTGAGTAGCGGAAAGGACATATTGTTATGCAAATTTTATTGCTTGAACGCGTCGAAAAGCTGGGAAAGCTTGGTGACGTTGTAACCGTAAAACCTGGATATGCGCGGAACTATCTTCTACCCACGGGAAAAGCCTTACGTGCGAACAAAGAGAATTTGGGAAAGTTCGAAGCTGAACGTACAGAACTCGAAGCACGCAACGCAGATGCAAAAACTGCCGCCGAAAGTAAAGCTGGCTCTATGGATGGTCTTACAGTTGTGCTAGTGCGTGCAGCTTCAGAAATGGGCCAGCTTTTTGGTTCAGTCAGCTCGCGGGACATAGCCAATGCTATTGTGGAAGCTGGCCATGATTTGGATAAGCGTCAAGTCAATATGGACAAGTCCATTAAGACCTTAGGTTTGTTTCCTATCCGTGTATCGCTTCATGCTGAAGTTGACGCCATTGTGACAGTGAATGTTGCCCGGTCTCTTGAAGAGGCTGAAACACAGGCACGGACAGGCCAAGCCGTGGTAGTAACTGAAGATGGCGACCTAAAAGAAGTGCCTCAAGTTACAGTAGAATCCAATGTCAAAGATGACGATGATAATAACGATGCCAGCAGTACCGTAAATAAATCTGAAGCGATAGCAACTGAAAAAGCTGATAAGGGGGATGGCGAGCAAACAGCCAGATAAAATCTAACCCTTCAACTTGATTATAAAACCAGCCCTGATTTTTGCAGGGCTGGTTTTTTTGCAATCAATGTAATGAAAAATTCATGTTATTCCCGTTATCCCCAAATTTCACAGCTTCACCAACTGGCCATAAAGACGTAATCTTTCAGAATGTCCGAATCTGCATCAGAACAAAATCTTTCAAACCTGGTCTCTTTTTCCACAGGCGGGGGAAAGGTGCGCGAACTCCCCAATAACCTGCAAGCAGAACAGAACTTCCTTGGCGCGCTTTTGCTGGATAACGACATCCTGCACAGGCTTAATGTTCAGCTGCGCCCCGAACATTTTTATGATCCCTTGCATGTGCAAATATTTGAGGCGGCTACACGCCTGATTAGCCGAGCCCAGTTGGCGAATCCTGTAACCCTAAAAACTTTTTTTCATGATCATGCCGGTTTTGGTGAAGACGGGGCAGCTAGCTATATCGGTGATTTAGTTGATGGTGTAATCTCCATTACTGAGGCAAAAGATTATGCAAATATTGTACATCAGACATTCCTCCGCCGAGAGTTGGTCAGAATTTCAGATAATGTCATACATGATGCCCAGAACCCAGACATTGAAATTCCGGCACAAACACAAATTGAAGCTGCCGAACAACATTTGTTTACACTCGCAGAAGATGACACCGCTGAACAGGGATTGAAATCATTTGACCTGGTTCTGACCGAAACCATAAATATTGCTGAAGCGGCAACCAAGACAGAAGGAAGTCTGTCGGGTGTAAGCACTGGCTTGACTGATTTGAATAATCTTTTAGGCGGCTTACACAAATCTGACTTAGTAATTCTGGCTGGTCGGCCAGCAATGGGTAAAACCGCTCTAGCAACAAATATTGCTTTTCATGCCGCGACAACAACACTTACAGATGAGACAGCCGTCCCTGTTGCTTTTTTCTCATTGGAAATGTCAGCAGAACAGCTTGGCACCCGTATCCTGGCTGAAAGGTCTGGTCTTGATTCTGAAAACATTCGACGGGGCAGAATGAACGACCGCGAATTTCTTGCACTTGTTGAAGCTAGCGAGCAGATTTCCAGAGCCCCCTTTTTCATCGATGACACGCCAGCCCTGTCCGTGAGCCAGATGGCCAGCCGGGCCAGACGGCTGAAACGTACTAAGGGTCTTGGGCTTATCGTTGTTGATTATCTGCAGTTGTTGCAGGCCCAGCTTGGTACACGGCCAGAAAACAGAGTACAGGAAATATCAAATATCAGCCGGTCTCTAAAAAGTCTGGCGAAGGAACTTGATGTACCGGTTCTCGCGCTTTCGCAATTGTCACGTGCTGTTGAACAACGTGAAGACAAGCATCCAAACCTTTCCGACCTTCGGGAATCAGGTTCAATTGAACAAGATGC
>DEBO01000045.1:17020-28313 GCA_002348585.1 Alphaproteobacteria bacterium UBA2954
TCAATTGAACAAGATGCTGATGTGGTCATGTTTGTTTATCGCGAGGAATATTACTTGAACAAAGGTGAACCTGAACAAAAAGAAAACGAAACTCAGGAAAAATATAATCTGCGTTATCAGCTCTGGCAGGAGCGCCTTGAACGGGCAACAGGCAGAGCTGAAATTATTATTGCAAAGCAACGGCACGGACCAATTGGGACCGCAAATGTAAGCTTTGATGGACGTCTGACAAAATTTTCTGATCTTGCCGCTGCAGACCGTTTGCCGGACAGATTCTGATAACGCTCCTCCCTTGCAGATTTTTTGATGACGAAAAACAAGTTACTTCCTATTCTTAATAGGCGTAACGTCTGAGATTACTATCTCGACGAATGAGAAGCAAGGACAGGTTCATGGGCGCCGCGTGGTTAAATATCAATTTAAATGCCCTGAAGGCAAATTATCAATATCTGGACAGTTGCAGTGCACCCACATGCACAACAGGCGCAGCCGTTAAGGCTGATGCCTATGGTTTGGGTATGGTGCCCGTCAGCCATGCGT
Organism: Alphaproteobacteria bacterium UBA2954; assembly: GCA_002348585.1. Classification (GTDB taxonomy): domain Bacteria; phylum Pseudomonadota; class Alphaproteobacteria; order Puniceispirillales; family Puniceispirillaceae; genus JADHLI01. Next base: position 17,561 of record DEBO01000045.1, read on the forward strand.
TATATGACAGCGGCTGCCGACATTTCTTTGTGGCGCAGGCAGACGAGGCTGTCACCTTAAGACAGTCCTTTGCAGAGAAACCCTGTCACATATTTGTTTTAGAAGGGCCACAAGCTCGTGAATTGACAGATTATCAAGCCTATAAGCTGACACCCATCATCAATACAACAGATCAAATTGAACATCTTGTCAGTTTTAACCAAGCAAATTTTCCCTCTTTGCCCTCAGCCCTTCACATAGATACAGCAATGAGCCGTCTGGGTCTTGCGCCGATTGATATTCAAAGACTTGCAGAGCATCTCACTCCTGGCGGCCCACTGCCACTTTGCCTTGTGATGAGCCATTTAGCATGTGCAGACAACCCCCTACATAGCCTTAACACAGAACAGTTGAACATGTTCTCAACCCTAGCAGCCCAAATTGAACACACCCCAAAAAGCCTGGCCAACAGTGCTGGCATTTTGCTGGCAGACAGGTATCATTTCGACCTCACCCGTCCTGGTATCAGCCTGTATGGAGCTATGACTGATCCGGCAACAAGAGATAAGCAGCTTAAATCAGTGCTGAGTTGGCAGGCTGAAGTTCTCCAGATAAGAGAAATAGATAAAGGACAATCTATTGGCTATGGCGCGGAGTTCACCGCAGAGACCGCAATGAAACTGGCAACAATTGGCGTAGGATATGCTGATGGCTATGCCCGAGCTTTATATCAGCCAGAACAGAATAGAATTGCCCTGGTTGGCATTGGCGGTCATGCGGCCCCTCTCGTGGGACGGGTATCTATGGATTTGATCGTAGCAGATGTCAGCAAAATACCAGACTCAGTGCTGCAGAAGTCAGAACACGCTGATTTGATTTGGTCTGGCTACCCGCTTGAACAAATGGCGCTGGACAGACAAACAATCGCATATGAAGTAATGACAGGTCTTGGCGGACGGGCAAAGCGATATTATGATGACTAACAAATTGGTTCTGCTGGGTAAGAGCCACCAGACAACAGAACAAAAAAAGGCCGAATAATGATTCTGGGGCTTATCCGCAACATTGGCCAGGCCAGCCTGTCTTTCATGGCTGCGGTCGGAAAAATAAGCTTGTTTACATTCGCTGCTGTACGCTGGTCTGTTGCGCCACCTTTCTATGGCCACCAGCTAGGAAGGCAGATCCTGGATATTGGATTCTTTTCCCTCCCGGTTGTGGGTCTGACAACACTTTTCTCTGGAATGGTACTCGCCTTACAGAGCTATACCGGATTTGCCAGGTTTTCAGCAGAAGATACTGTGGCAACAGTTGTTGTTTTATCTGTCACACGTGAGCTTGGCCCAGTATTGGCTGGACTAATGGTTGCTGGACGCATCGGCGCTTCCATGGCAGCAGAAATTGGCACAATGCGAGTCACAGATCAGATTGATGCTCTGGACACACTGTCTACACGCCCAATGCAGTATCTAGTGGCGCCCAGGTTGGTCGCAGGAACACTGTGCCTGCCTTTATTGGTGCTTATCGGCGATATTATCGGTGTTCTGGGCGGTTATCTGGTTGGCGTGTATCAGCTTAACTTCAACCCGTCTTTATATCTGTCCCGCACTTTGCAATATCTTGAATTCTCAGACATCACACTTGGCCTTGTTAAAGCTGCCGTGTTTGGTTTTCTGATTGCTTTGATGGGATGTTATCATGGCTATCACAGCGGACGTGGCGCAGAGGGAGTTGGTGTGGCAACGACAAATGCTGTTGTGTCTTCATCGATCCTGATTTTGATTGCTAATTACCTTGTGACCGCACTGTTCTTTGGATAAGGCAATATGTTAAAAAACCCATCAAAAATTGAGATCTCACACCTTGCAAAAACTTTTGGCAGTAAGGTTGTTTTAAGAGATATAAGCCTATCGATTCCTGCCGGGCAATCCTTATGCATCATTGGCACATCAGGGTGTGGAAAATCTGTCACTCTTAAATGCCTTCTTGGCCTGATCGCTCCTGATTCCGGTTCAATAAAAATTGACGGCAAGGAAACTGTTAGCCAGTCACGCACACATAGAGAAGAGATGCTGCGCCGCTTTGGCATGACTTTTCAGTTTGGTGCGCTGTTTGACAGCTTACCTATTTGGCAGAACATCACATTCAGGCTCAGACAAAACACATATATGTCAAGGCAAAAGGCCCGTGAAGCCGCAGCTGATATTGTTGTTCATCTCGGCCTTGAGGCACGTGTTATTGACCAATATCCAGCTGAACTTTCAGGGGGCATGCAAAAACGTGTTGCCCTGGCAAGGGCGATTGCCGACAAGCCTGAAATCCTGTTATTTGATGAGCCAACATCCGGCCTTGACCCTATCACTGGCGGTGTGATTGATAATCTTATTCTGAATTCAGTCAGGCGTCTTGGAGCAACAGCACTCACAATCAGCCATGACATGGCATCTGTGCGCCGCATTGCTGATCAAGTTGCGATGATACATAAAGGGCGCGTCATTTGGTCTGGTCCCTCAACACAAATGTTTGACAGCGGCATTGCTGAAGTTGAGCAATTTGTTCATGGCCATGCACAAGGCCCGCTGACAGATGAAGCCATTCTGGCAGCAAAAACAGGAGTCTAAAAATATAGATCATGGCGCGTTCTGCCTCTCAATATCATTGTCAGTCCTGTGGCGCTGTCAGTCCTAAATGGGCAGGCAAATGCGATGCTTGTGGGGGTTGGAACACCCTTGTTGAAGAGCGGATAGAACAGATTCCTGGGCAGGCCAAACGCAAAACAGCAAAAACAGTTGAATTGAAATTACTCTCGGCTGCCAATGCTGAGGGTGCCCGTAAACGCCATCTTACAAAAATTGAAGAATTTGACCGTGTCACAGGTGGAGGTCTTGTTCCTGGCTCTGCTGTGCTAATCGGCGGCGACCCAGGCATCGGCAAGTCAACCTTGTTGCTACAGCTAGTTTGCAAGCTGGGGCTGGCTGGTCAGAAAACAGCTTATATAACAGGCGAGGAATCAGTCGAACAAGTGCGTATGCGGGCTTTGCGTCTGGGGCTACAGAATGCTGAGGCTGGGCTAGCTGCCGCCACCAATGCAGCTGATATCGCGGAGACCGTCCGGAATACGCCAGATCTGGATTTATTGGTCATCGATTCCATTCAAACCATGTTTGTTCCTGGCCTTGACAGCGCTCCAGGAACAGTAAGTCAGGTCAGAGCGTCAGCACATGAGCTTATTAGAGCTACAAAGAGTAGCCGGGCAACTATTATATTTGTTGGCCATGTTACAAAGGATGGAGCAATTGCGGGGCCGCGTGTGTTGGAACATATGGTCGATTGCGTGCTATATTTTGAAGGCGACCGTTCACATCATTTTCGCATTTTGCGAGGTGTCAAAAACCGGTTTGGTGCTACTGATGAAATTGGCGTATTTGAAATGTCCGAAAGTGGCCTTCAGCAGGTTCCTAATCCGTCAGAATTATTTTTAGGCGATAGACAGAACAGGGTTGCTGGCACTGCTGTGTTCGCTGGCCTGGAGGGTACCAGACCCTTGCTTGTTGAGATCGAAGCCCTTGTTGCCCCGTCAACATTAGCAACACCAAGGCGAAATGTTGTTGGCTGGGATACTGGCCGGCTGGCCATGTTGACAGCTGTTTTGGAGGCCCGTTGCGGGGTGCCGCTTTCTGGCCGCGATATCTTTTTGAACGTAGCAGGCGGCTTGCGCATTCAGGAACCAGCGGCGGATCTAGCTGTAGCTGCGGCGCTAATCTCATCTGTCACTGTTAAACCGCTTCCCGCACGAACTGTATTTTTTGGCGAAGTTGCTCTATCTGCTGAATTGCGTCAGGTCGCCCAGGCGGAAACGCGCCTGAAGGAAGCAGCCAAATTAGGTTTCGAACAGGCAATGCTGCCACGACTGAGGAATAAAATGCAGCCTCCGCAGGGTATTTCTGTAAGCTTGCCAGCAAATCTGTCTGAATTCATTGACAGTCTAGGCGGAATTACCTGACCATTAAACATGAATTACTGCCAGGAGGCAGCGATGCCAGAGATATCATTATCTGCACTTACATTATTTGACTACGCAGTCATTCTTGTTCTAATTATCTCTGCTATTCTTTCAACATTACGTGGCATGACAAGGGAATTTCTTGGCCTTACAGGCTGGTTTATCTCTATTTTTATTGCCCGCCTAACCGCCTCATCTATGGAAAATTGGCTGTCTGATTTCATTGCTGTTGACGGCCTCGCCGAAGTGTTGTCCTGGGCTCTGCCCTTTACAGGTACAGCAGTCATCTGGTTTATCTTTGCTTCTCTAATTGCTCCAGGCCTGAGACGTGCCGGCCTCGGCGCGCTGGATACATGGTTAGGTGTGATCTTTGGATTAATCCGTGGAGCGCTGTTAATGACTGTAATTTACGCGGGGTCTGTTTTATTTGTGCAATCAGAAGATAAGCTTTACCCTTTCATGAAAGACAGCCAGTCCAGCCCGTATATACGCATAATCACTTCAGTTTTTGCCCCATTTATGCCTAATGACTGGCAGTCCCGGCTATCTGTAATGGGTCTTAAACCGACATTTTTGGACTCCACACTAGAATCTACAAAGCAGCAACTTGACCAGCTAGAAGGCAGTCTGAATCTACGTGATGATGAACGCCAATGAACACTTCAAAATGCTGCTCTTTCCGTGGACGTTGCGCCATCTCTATGCTATGGCTAAGTTGTCTGAGAGGACTGCGCGTTTCCCAGCTTTCTAAACAAAGTTAATTGTATAATGACTTCTTTTGACCTTCAATCAGAGCAAGATCGCTTTAACGAAGAATGCGCGGTTTTTGGGGTTTATGGCTCTTCAGAAGCACATGAGCTTAACGCACTTAGCCTGCATGCCCTTCAGCACAGGGGTCAGGAAGTAATTGGAATGGTCAGTTTTGATGGAAAACAATTCAACAGTTATCGCAGCTTAGGCCATGTTGGCGACAATTTTAATGCCGGATCGCCCAACCAAAAAGCGTCAAAAGGTCATATGCGCATCGCTAGCCCGCCAACCACCAATCCCTGCTTTTATGGTGTAGATACACCAGACAGTGACAAACTTATGGCTGCCCAGATGAGCATTACAAAAGTGTGCAAAGAAATTGGCACAGACAGTCTGACATTTCTTTCTATTACCGGGCTTTACAGAGCGATGGGTGAAACAAGCCGCCATTTAGAAACCCCTCAATTCTGTGACGCCTGCTTCACAGGCGATTATCCTGTAAAAGAATTCTTTTCCGCTGCTTTATAAATTCTATGAGAAAAGTCATGCCCACTGTTCGTTCTGATTTAACTAATAAAGTTATCCTGATTACTGGTGCCAGTCGTGGCATTGGGCGATCAGTAGCGCTGAATTGTGCACAGGCGGGGGCAGAAGTCATCATTACCGGCCGAACCATGGGCGCGCTTAAAGAGTTGGATGATGAAATATCGAACATCGACGGCAAAGCAACTATTGTTGAGCTGGACCAAACTGATACAGCCGCGATGGCCCGCCTTGCACAAGCTATAGCAACACGTTGGGGCCGCCTTGACGGGTTTGTAGCTAATGCAGGCCAGCTTGGCCAGATGGGCCCTATGCCACATATTGATCCAGAGATTTTTGAGAAGACCATCATGGTGAATTTAACTTCTATATGGTATCAAATTGCCGCTTTTGACACTCTTTTACGAGCTTCCAACGCTGGTCGTGCTGTGCTGGTATCTAGCGGAGCAGCCCAAGGTGCACGTGCATATTGGGGTGCTTATGCAGTCTCAAAAGCTGGCTTAGAAGCCATGGCACGTGCTTGGGCAGCGGAGAGTGAGAAAACTGATATGAGAATCAATCTTATTGATCCAGGGGCAACACGCACAGCGATGCGGGCAGCAGCCTATCCTGGTGAAGACCCAAACAGTTTGCTCACTGCAGAGGATATCACACCTGCATTTCTACATTTATTAAGCTGTAATTGCACGAGTCAGGGCATGCTTTATAAAGCAGCTGAATTAAGCGCAAGGTTGGGCTGACCTATCTAGAGCGCTTTATCAAAAAAACGCTGCGGATGAAGTGCCTTCATGATCTGATAAGGCAGAATTGAGGGGCGACCCGCTATTTCATGAGCAACAGATTTCCCTATAAGCCTCGCTAGGGTTAGCCCGCGTGCACCAAGTGCACTGACAACAGAAAGGCCCGGAGTTATCTCTCCTGCCAAGGGCAATCTGTCAGGATAGGCAAGGCGTCGTGATGTTCTGCCCTGCCACTCAGATAGTTGACCAGCAAGCTGACGCAATTCAACTGGCATTAACTCTAGATTATGAAGATGACCTTTTTGAGATACTGCTGTATCTGCAGTTGGATCAAATCCTGCACCCAAATACTGCTGCCCCTCTATCAAGGGCGTTGTATATCCAGAATAATTCAGGGCTATTTTAAGTGCAGCTAATTCTGTTGTCTTTGGCAAAATGCTCAACTGGCCTGATGTAACTTGATACAATCCTAAATCATAACCAATTGTCTCCAAAAGTTTTGGAAAATCTGCTCCTGCACACAAAACGACATGGTCAGCCATAAATGTGCGGCCATCCATACAATGGGCTATCCACGCACCCTCCTCGCCTGAAATTGCTTGTAATTGTGCGCTATATATACGCTCGACACCCTCTGCCAATTGACCGGAAACTTGTCTCGGTTGTATTACGGCCCCTGTCTCAAATAACAAACCACCTGATTTAACAGGCAGGCCACAGATAGCCGATAGTTCATCTGCACTTTTGTAGGTTGCCAGATCAGACGGGAAACCCTGATCTGCAATTTTTTTCTGACGAGATGATTTGCGCTTATCATAGTCAAGGCTAATAACACCATTGCTAAGAATAAGGTCATGTGCGTCAAGAAAGGCACGTGTATCGGCTAGAGCGGAGATGGACAAGCGCATGCCAACCATATCCCCAACTGTCAAAAACGGGACGACAATGCCAGCTGGATTTCCAGAGGCCCCTGCACCTTCCTGCGCAGCAGCGTCAAGAATTATTGCTTCAATACCAAGGGTCTTCAGTCCACCCGCTACTGCGCAGCCCGCAATACCACCACCAATTACTAGAACTCTGCGTGGTCGTAATTGTTTTTCTAAAGAGCAGCCCTTCATATAAGAAGCGGTCAACATATCACGCTTACGCCCAAAACCAGCAACCCTCTGACATGTAAAGCCAGCATCAGCTAATGACGATCTGACTGATGCAGCAACGGTAAATGTTGCCAAGCACGCTTTGTGAACAGACAGGCGCGCGATCTGCTGAATAATTTCAGATGACCAAATTTCTGGGTTCTTTGCTGGAGAAAATCCATCAAGAAACCAAATATCAGCTGAAAAATCCAGTGTCGGTAGAACCTGTTTTGCTTCTCCATGGTGAAGATGTAAACTGATCTGCCCATCAAGAAAACTCATGTGGTGTACACCTAGCCATCGTCGTGGCCATTTTTTCAGAAACTCATCAAAAATTTTTTGTAATTCTGGAAATGCCCGCAACGCGGCTGCAACGTTCTGCTTGCTTGGTGGGCATCCCTCAACAGAAATAAAATCTATCTTAGTCCTGCTTTTCTGGCGCAAAACTTCAGCAATCACAGCCAAAAAATTAAGTCCTGTGCCAAACCCAGTTTCAGCGATAATAAGTTGGCCCTCCCCTGACAGCCTGTTCTGCAAACCAGTCCCTCTAATGAAAACATGTCGCGCTTCCTCAAGGCCATTCTCAATAGAAAAATAGATGTCAGAAAACCTAGAGGAACGCATAACGCCCTCAGTCAGGAAATCATCTTCAGGCGGCAATTGAGGAAGTGGAGGCTGAAACATCAATATTCTAATAATTTTTAATGAAATCTGAACTATATATCCCTGTTTTTTTAGCGACGCAAACTTAAAAATCTAATCAAAGCGCAATTCACCAATTTCACCAAACCATCTCTCACAAATGACATCAGGAACGAAAAAATATAACGATATATGATATTGACATATCGTGTATAAAAGGAGCAACTGAAGCATCCTCAAGACTAAATGAAAAAATAACAAAGTCAGCAAAGGTAGAGTTAGTGAAGCTGATTATGCTGTGGAAGGCTTCAATTTAGCAAAAAATCAAATTCTTTCATAGGGTTCACTAGCTATGCCGGCACAGGCAAATAGAGTACAAAGTAACATTCTTGAATTAAATCGATAGAAAACTGACTTCATGACAATTACAGAAACTCCTTTTTGGAAACATAGAGCCTTAACTGAGCTAACCAACGATGAATGGGAATTGTTATGCGATGGATGCGGCAAATGCTGTGTTTTAAAACTTGAGGATATTGAAACCGAGGCTGTTTATTATACGGATGTAGCGTGTAAAATGCTTGATTGCCAGACCGGTCGCTGCCGAGATTATGAGCGTCGCAAGCAGCACGTTCCAGACTGTATTCTACTTACGCCTAAGACAATTAAACAATTAGCTTGGATGCCAAAAACATGTGCTTACAGACTGGTTTATGAAGGCCAGAATTTGCCAGAATGGCACCCACTCATTTCTGGAAGTACGGATACAGTGATGAAGGCCGGACACAGTGTTGCCGGACAAGTGCTTCCAGAAGGCAGTGTTGAAGATGAAGATATGGCAAACCATATAAGAAATTGGGATGATTGTGTTGACCACTAAGCAGGAATTTTTATGACTATGCGCTGGCTGATCTATCTTTTGCTGACAGGCCTGATCATTGCAACCATCTGGCGATATGATTTCAGCGATCGCCCCGACCCGAGCTGGACAAAATGCAAGGAGTCCTTGTTGGTTCAAACATTAACTGGAAGCTGCACCCTTCGATATGAGGGCGAGACAGAGCCATCTTGATTTTGACAGACTGATGCCAAATAACCATAGAAAAGGCCGCATGGTTAAAAAGTCAAAACTGGATGAAAAAATCTGCCTGACCTGTAAACGCCCTTTTTCATGGCGAAAGAAATGGGCACGAGACTGGGGCAATGTAAAATTCTGTTCCAAACGATGCCGGGGTGAATTCAGCACAAAATAATAGATAATTATAAATCAATCATTGTCTTCAACTGATCAACATGGTCTGCATCATCTGCAGTCTTATCCCACCGAATTGCATGAAAACGAGGAAAACGGGTTGCGATACCTGATTTATGGCGACTGGACAGATGCAGGGAATCAAAAGCGACTTCCACAACCAGTGCGTGGTCAACCTCGCGAACGGGGCCATATCTGTTGATGGTATTTTCACGCACAAACTTATCAAGCTTGGCTAATTCAGAATCTGTAAAGCCAGAATAAGCTTTACAGACAGGCACGAGCGCAGAATTCGCAGCAGAACCCTGCCATGCCCCAAGGGTGAAATCAGAGTAATAGGATGAACGTTTGCCATGCCCGCGCTGCGCATACATGACCACTAAATCAGCATAAAGCGGGTCACGTTTCCATTTATACCAAAGACCTTTTTCACGTCCTGCTTTATAAGGGCTGTGCTTGTCTTTCAGCATGACACCTTCAATCAGTCCACCTTGCCGGCATTTATCTCTGTGCCGTGCCAGTTCAGCCTGCTTTGTGACCAGCAGCGGCTCCGATAAATCAAACAGGTCATGGTCAATTTTCTCTTTCTCTTGCTCTAATCTGTGGCGTCTTTCTGCAAGAGGCTGACCTCTTAGATCATCAACCCCAGCAGACAGCAGATCATAAAAACGAACAAAAACTGGGGAAGATAACTGTAGCTTTAGTCCAGCCTTTTTCCGATTCAGGCGCTGCTGAAGTGCATTAAAACTCTCAATTTTGTCTGGTCGCCCTGCTAGAATTTCGCCGTCCAATACCCCTTGCCAGCGCATCGGGCGGGTCAGTTCTGGAAAAGCAGCTGAAATATCATCGCCAGAGCGTGAAAAGAGTCGGACACCTTCTTCTGCAGAGACAAGTTGAATCCGCGCCCCATCCCATTTCCATTCAATCTGCCAATCTTCAAGATTGAGTGAGCAAAGCGTCTTTTCGTCAATTGGCGCAGCAAGCATGACCGGATGAAAAACGGCCCGGCCTGCCGCATCTGGCTTTTCTGCCCGCCCTTCAAGCCAATCAAATAAAGTGGCATAGGGCGGTTCCAGCAAGGGCCATATCTGTTCTATCTCACTGACATTCTTATCGTAGGCTTGCGCAAGGGAAACTCGCACAAGCCTGGCAGATACGCCTACCCGCATCCCCCCTGTTGCTAATTTTAATAAGGCCCAGCGTTCAGCCACTTTCAGCTTATTCATCCAGTCTGACAGCTGCAGCACCGCATCTTTACGATGGATAGATGTCAGGACCCCTACAACCTCAGATAATGATGGTTTTTTTCCGTCAGATACAGATTCAGAGTCAGGCCACAGCAAGGCTACTGTTTCTGCAAGATCGCCAACAAAATCATATGATAATGCAAATAAATCAGGATCTGTCACCTGCTCTGCCAGTTCACGCACAACTCCTGATTTAACTCCACTAAATGACAAATCGCACGTTAGCGCGGCAAGGCCCCATCCACGGTCAGGTTCATCCGTTGACCTTATCCAGTTCACAAGATGAGCCAGCTTCACCGTCCGCCGTGGTGAGAAAAGTAAAACCTCAAGCAAATCAGAAAATGCTCTCATTCAGCTTCCTCTTCATACCCGACCAGAGACAAAGCACGGGCTTCAATGCCTAATTTGTTACAGGCATGAAGAAGAGCATCTTCGCGGCCATGCGTAATCCATACCTCTTTTGG
>DEBO01000159.1:0-4579 GCA_002348585.1 Alphaproteobacteria bacterium UBA2954
TCTAATATAGCTTAAAAAATGTATTCCGCGAACTTCAAAGAATAACTCTTCAATCGTCTTTGGCCTAACGTTGCCATCGTCTTCCGCAATCACCAATATCTTTCTATATGCTGCTTCTTTTTTTTGAAGATCGTATTCAATACCTACTAATCGCAGAATTAGCCCGAGTGCCACCAAGAACAGAGTTCCTCCGATGCTCCAAATTAACGCACCTACAACCAGCCCATATTCCCAGTCTCCAAAGAAAAATATCGGTATACCTATCGATAAACCTAAAAGAATGGGCAGAAATTCTACAATCACCATTATTGCTTCGATGAGACTTGTTCCTAATCCTTCCATAATTCGGCTAAATTTGATCGTGTCTTCTTGAACTCTTTGGGCTGCCCCTTCAATTTTTCGGGCTCGTTCATAAACGCTGTGATACCACTCGACCATCGCTGTTCGCCATCGGAACAAAAAGTGTGATGTGAAATAGCTCACAACAACAGCTACAGCTACATAGGTTCCGGCTAAATATATAAAATCAAAAAGGCTCTGCCAATATTCTTCGATGGTGATGGCATTAGGTTCTCCCAAGGCTTTCTGAATCATATCGTAGAACTGACCGAACCATTCGTTAATTTTTACATCAATTTGCACTTGAACCCAAAGACTTGAAAGGATTATAAAGGAGCCAGCCCACGCCCATAAGAACCACTTTTTTACTGTAAAAAACCTAAACATTTATCAACCTGTGGAAATTTAATTGAAAAACCAAAAGAGTTGTTCAACCGAAAAGTAATTTTTGAATAACAAACTTGATCTAGTCAGTTTTTTCTCAAATTCAAACGGCAATAGATTAAGTGGGTCTCGTTCTTTCTGGCAGCATCCAGAAAATTGTTATTGATTTAAAGTTGTTTAGCAAAGCTCCATAATTTTGCATTGATGGAAGTTAATTCTAAAAATAGTTGCGCGCCTCATGTCCCTAAACGTTTCTTATGGGCTTTTTTGTGATGTAAACCTGCTCCATCTTTTATTTGTTTTTGCGGTGAACGAGTTATGCCAAGTGCATTATCATCCACATCCTTTGTGATGACTGACCCTGCGCCAACTAATGCATCTTTCCCAATTGTAATTGGAGCTACTAAGGCACTGTTTGAGCCAATGAACGCTCCATCATGTATTGTTGTTTTTAGTTTATTCACTCCATCATAATTGCAGGTTATTGTTCCTGCTCCGATGTTAACCTTTTGACCAATTTCTGCATCACCCAGATAGCTGAGGTGATTGGCCTTTGAGCTGTCTTCAAAAGTGACATTTTTTGTTTCTACAAAATTACCTATTTTAACGTTTTGCCCCAAAATTGTGCCTGGGCGCAGACGAGCATATGGTCCCACAACACAGTATTTTCCTACACTGGCTCCTTCAATGTGAGAAAAAGCCCTGATTACAGAGTTGTTAGCAATTGAAACATCCTTGCCAATCACAACGTGTGGTTCAATGACAATGTCAGTACCAAAACTGGTGTCTGCGGACAAAAAAATGGTTTCAGGAGCTTGAAGTGTTACTCCATTGGCCATAGCCTCAGCCCTGAGCTTGCTTTGCATGATAGCTTCAACATGTGCCAGCTGTGCTCTGTCATTTACACCAGCTAGCTCATTTTCTTCTGTGACCAGAACATCAATTTGCGCTCCTTTATCCTTGGCCAATGAGACAATGTCAGTCAGATACTCCTCATTCTGGCTGTTTGTAGAAGTCAATCGCGGTAGAAAATGGGCGAGCAAGCCAGCTTTAGCTGCCATGACGCCGCCATTCACAAGACAGATTTTCTGCTCCTTCTCTGAAGCATCTTTATCTTCGACAATGGCTTTTACCATCATGTCCTCAGATAAAATTATTCTTCCATAACCAGTTGGATCATCTGCAGTGAACCCCACAAGACATATATCTGTGCCAGCTTCAATTCTGTTTGCCAGATCACGCAGAGTGTCCGCCTGAATAAGCGGCGTGTCAGCGTAAAGAATGAGGATCGGACAGTCTTTTGGAAGTTTTTCTATGTGTGGAAGACAGCATTTGACCGCATCACCAGTTCCTTTTGGCGCATCCTGAGTGACAGTTTTCATGGTGTGGGAAAGCTCCCTGTAAAGCTGCTGCTCATCAGGAGAAATAACACAGATTTGTGCAGATGCGCCGGCTGCGTGAGCGGCTTTACTTACCCAGGTGATCAAAGGATAGCCAGCAACCTCATGAAGAGGTTTCGACAGATTTGATTTCAAGCGTGATCCCCTGCCGGCCGCCAAAATGATCGCCAAAAATTCCATTTTTTATATATACATCTGGGACGATCGGCTGACAAGGTGAATAGCTTTTAAGCTATCCTTTTGCAACCTGGATTAAATTCAGTTAAGACAAGGAATAAGAGATTTTGTTTTTCTCATTCAAGGGCTGAATATGTGTGGTATCGTGGGCTATATTGGCAATGAACAGGCAGCAGACATCGTTCTTAAGTCTTTGCAGAGGCTTGAATATCGTGGCTATGACAGTGCGGGCATAGCGACAGTCAGCGATGGGGAACTGCATCTTATTCGTTCTGTCGGGAAACTCAATAATCTAGCCGCCCTTTTAAAAGACCGAGCGCAGCCAGGGCATATAGGCATTGGTCATACGCGCTGGGCGACACATGGCGGTGTGAATGAACAGAATGCACATCCTCATATTGCCGGGAAGCGCGTAGCGATAGTCCATAACGGAATTATTGAAAATTATGTTAGTCTGAAGGAACAGTTGACTTCTGAAGGGCATGAATTCAAAAGTGATACGGATTCTGAGGTCTTGGCACACCTGTTCTTTCAAGCTGACAAACAAAATCTATCGCCTGAAAATGCCATGAAATCAGTGCTAAGTCAGATCAATGGCGCATTTGCACTTGCTGTTTTATATGCAGGTGAAGATGAAAAATTACTTGTGGCGCGACAAGCCTCCCCACTTGCCATAGGCAAGTCTGAAAACATGGTTTGCGTTGCCTCTGATGCGTTGGCGATGGCTCATTTGACCCGAAATGTTATTTATCTAAAAGATGGTGATTTTGCCTCTCTTAATCGCGATTCAATCACTATTTGGGATAGAAGTGGCCGGCGTGTGAATAGGGAAGTTATTACAGTCTCGTCCGCACCGTCACTTATCGATAAGTCGGGCTACCGCCATTTTATGGAAAAAGAAATACATGAACAACCTGATGCAATTGCTCATACATTATCTGCTATGCGCGAAACATCTAGCATTGAAGAAAAACTTGCTGACGTTTCAAATTTGGTGATATTGGCGGCAGGAACCAGTCATTATGCCGGCCAAATTGGGCGTTACTGGTTTGAGCATTTAGCTGGACTGCCTGTGTCTGCAGAAGTTGCATCAGAATATCGATATCGACATCCTGCGCATGTAAAGGGCGGTGCAGCTCTCGCCATTTCACAGTCAGGAGAAAGCCTCGACACGCTTATGGCAATGCGGCATGCTTCTACATTAGGCTTAAAATCTATGGGCATTGTGAATGTACCCGAAAGCACAATCGCACGCGAAGCTGACCTTGTTTTACCCACTCGGGCAGGACCTGAAATTGGAGTGGCATCAACAAAGGCTTTTACAGCCCAATTGACAGTGCTGTTTTCACTTGCTTCGCGGCTGGGACTAAAACGTGGGCATCTCACAGCGGCGCAGGCAGAAATTTGTGAAACAATATTGCTTGGTCTGCCTGGCGCAGTGGGGCAGGCTATTAGTCAGTTTGAATCTGTCCGGACTGTTTCACAATATCTCAAACGCGCAGAATCCTGTCTATTTTTGGGAAGGGGGCCACTTTATCCGTTAGCGCTTGAGGCAGCCTTAAAGCTTAAGGAGCTTAGCTACATTCATGCTGAAGGCTTTGCAGCAGGTGAAATGAAACATGGGCCGATAGCACTCATAGAAGATGGGTTGCCTGTGATTTGCCTTCTTGATCATCATGAATTATCCGCAAAGACGATCTCAAACTTAAAAGAAGCTGAAGCTCGGGGTGCAGATATTATTCTGATTTCCACCAAGAGCGCAGCTGAAAAGGTCGATTTTGCAAAGCATAAAATTGTTGTTGAAGATTGTAACCCCCTGATAAGCCCCGTTGTGTTGGCTATTCCGGCACAGATTTTGGCATATCTGACAGCCGTTGAAAAGGGAACCGATGTTGATCAGCCTCGCAATCTGGCCAAGTCGGTTACTGTAGAATAACTTATTGTTTTTATTTAATAAAAATATACCACAGACTGATAGGGTAAGCGTTTCTGTAAGTATCTGGTTCTGATATCATACAAACCAGACATTTTAGATAAAAAGTTAAACGAATATGGCGCAGATGGTTGGGAAATGATTGGTGTTGCATTCAATGATGGTGCGGGAGGAAATGCAGTAATTGTATTCAAACGACAGAAGTAAATCTAAGGTTTATAAATACCTCAAAAAGGAACAGAGGTGTGGACATACATCAGCTCAAACAACGCATAGAGGCAACGGGTAAGAAACTTACCCTTATTTCTTCCTATTCGGAAACCCAAAATCACTCATCAAAATAGTC
>DEBO01000159.1:4901-12245 GCA_002348585.1 Alphaproteobacteria bacterium UBA2954
CACTCATCAAAATAGTCTTATCCAGCACCTCCATATTTAAGTCTGACCAGACTGGTGGATACTCTCGGTCCAACAACTCTTCCTTTGCTAATTTCTTCTTCAAGATTGAGTGTACATGCGCACCCTTGAACTGCTTACCTCTTGCGGTCAGGTGCCCTTCCTTGTTCAACCATTCAGAAATGGCATCAAAGGTCAAACCTTGCTCTCTATGCTCAGCGATGGTTTGATAGAGGAATAGTTGGTATTCGGAGTAATGATTGTTGATGAGGGCAGGGGAACGACACTGGAGGGTAAAATTAAAGATTGCGTCAGCGGTGTATCTTCTCACATCACACCGCATAAACGATACGGTCGAATAGTTTTTGAATGATATATTAAAAATATTTTTTATCTAAAAATTTGAAAAATTACAATAATTTTACTTTAAACTTTAAAATAGTTAATTTTAGTCCTAATCCAGCATATTATTCTCAAAATATTCTGTTACAGTTGAATGATGGGTTAATATAAGTATTTAAGTGGAGGCAAAGTCTTATGTCTAATCCAAAAATGATTAAAACAATTTGTGGAATCGACAAATATCACCAATTGAAAAGGGATAAGTCTTTGTGGGGAAAATTAAGATTTACATGGTTTGTAATTATTGCCACGCTGAGAGATTTAAATAAATAGACTGACCAAAAAAGAACAAAAAATAGAAGATCAGCTTAACTAAATATAATGCTCCCTTCAATTTTATAGAATTAGATAATCCTGAATTCATTCAGTTACTGCGGGATTTGCTAAACGGACGCTGTTTGCTATACCACCGACTGCTCTTGCTCTATATGGGGCATGATATCTTCAATAAGATCAATGCTGGCGAATAGCCACGCATAGCCTGGTATTGCCCCGCAATGAACTGATATTCCGCGGAAAAGGGTGAATGCGTAGTTGAGGATGGATGAATGGCCAACTTTTTAATTATACATTAAATCAATTACAAAAAAGTTTAAATAAAGTTAATTGCTTATAAACAGTAATATACATAATAAAAAATAACCTTTTTGTATTCCTTTGGGATAAGATGAAAATTCATGACCTCACAAGTTATGTTTCTGAGGCTGTATATTTTGCTATAGCAGTCTTGTAGTCAGATTAGGCTATGGAATGATCCGCAAAAAGACGTTCAACGCAAGGTAGATGGGTTTACGAAAAGAGATGCAGGCGGAATTTTTTGTCGCAGTTATTGGTTAAAGGGTTTTTGTTTCGGTAATGGCCGACTTTGTTGGCGATTATGTAAGCGTCAATCCTTTTGTTGAACTACCTTCCCCTTAGTGATTTTGATGCGGCCGTGCAATAATGCCAAGGGCTGAACGCGAATTGCTATTTGCAGGTTATCCAAAGCTCAATTTACTTGTCAGCAGTGGCAATCAGAATGTATTAGCTTTTTGCGAGCATCTTGGTAGGCAATTGGTCTTTTGCTTACCTTCTGCAAGTGTTTGATACATTAACATCAGGATAAACAATGATTTTGGCATCTTATGATGGTCTTTTAACGCATCTTTTTTCACTTTGGATATTTATTATCTTCATGGTTGGGACTCCTGGGCCAGCAAATTTGCTTATAATGACAATAGGATCAAAACATGGCATGGGAACGGCTATGCGATTTAATGTAGGGCTTGTTTCAGGGAAAATATTTCTGAATTTGGCGATGGCGATTGGCGTTGGAGTGTTTTTGACAAACCAACCTGTCTTTCTTGATGTGCTCAAATATTTGTCTGGTGCCATTATGATATATCTCTCTTTATATACGCTTAGAGGTCAGGCAAGTGGTTCGGAAGAGTCTAGAAATACGAGTTGGCGCGCGGGTCTCATTGTTCATCCCTTGAATCCAAAAGCATGGGTAATGACCATTTTGGCTTGGACAGAATTTGGACCGAATCTAGGCAACCTTAGCTATCAGATTGTAATAATTTGTTCAAGTTTTGCGGCAGTTCAACTGATATTACACAGCCTATGGGCGTTAGCTGGTGTACTTTTATCGCGAGCCCTTGGAAAAAATGTTTGGTTAAATAGAATACTTGTATTTTTAACTTGCGCTGTTGTGATGTGGACAGTGTTACTTTAAGTTTTTAGGCGGAATCGGCTTATTGTAATTCTGAAGAGTCCACCGAACCCAGATATTTAAACGAGAGTAATAACTGTAGCTTACTGACTTTTTTGATATCTCGATCCACATATGAGTCACGTTTGTAACCAAGAGACAGCGTAACACAATTCTGGAAGCCCCCACTCCATTCAGCTGAAATAGCAGATTGGTCTTGCCTAGTTTCTCCTGAGGATAAATCCCAGACCTGTTCAGCGATTAGCCGGATATCATTTCGTAATTTATGCGATAATCTTACTTGAGCTTCTTCCTTGTCATCTTCTGCAGCTTCAAAAAAACCTTGGGCCATTTGTGTGTGTTCGACATCTATTGATGTATTTGCAGTGGTGAAATCTAGACTTGTGTGGGATTCATTTAAATTCAATTCGTCATAATCTGCACGTCCTGACCAAAAAAGGTTCAGATTAAATGGAGTGTTCATTGCCAAGCTTGCAATATAATCTGAGTAATCTTCCCGTCCTGAAATAGTAAGTCCAGCTGGAGTTTTTCCTTGTGCTTTGAAAGAGAGACCTGCAAATCCAGTTAAATCGCCAATTGTTGAATTGCTGGTGATTCCAGATATACCGCCTGCGACATGTGTCCCTGGTAAAATAAAATCACGCCCCTGAAAGCGATTGTTCAAAAACAGATTGGCCTCATCAAGCCTGAAATCTGAAGCGTCACGGTTTGGCAATTCATCAGTTCTGTCAGAACCACTAATGACTGTCGCTTTTAGTCGTGGTGTGATGATGACGTCCTCGCTTAAATTGCGACCATACTGGACACCTATGGGATATTCCCAGTCTCCGGACAAAATCAAATTGCCCTGACCAAAGGTAGATAACTCATCTGTAGCCAGAGACGACTTCTGGACATCATGATAGCTGGCTAATATATCGCCTGATGTAGTCAATATATGGCTACCTATGTCCATCTTTCTTTCAGTGCCAAGTAGTGCTGTCCATCGAACTACATCGTATCCTTCATCATTATCTGAGTGAAGGGCACTGAGTTCTTGTCTTAGAATCTGATCTTTCAGAGGTCCTTTTGTGGTTTTTGCATAGAAGATAGAAGGCAGAATAGTGGGTTCTTTGTCAGGTGTATCTGTCTCCCTAAGCCCCTGTAAGTCAGACATGGTTGCTTGGTAGAAGCGATTATTAGTGATTTTAGTGGCGGTGACAGAGCTTGTTAATGTTTCGTTGCTGTTGTATCCGTAGCGTCGCAAAAAGGTATCCTGAGAAGAGCGCTGTAAAAGCGAGGAAAGTTTCCATCCTGATCCGATATTACTTGAAAATGAAACATCCATTGCGCCCACATTTTGTCGCTTTTCCTTGAAAGTTTCTAAACGTGCGCCGTATATGTTTGCGTCTAAAACAGCTTCATTCCAGCGCTGCCTGTAGATGGTTTTGAAGCCTTGTCCTCGGCGTTGAAAACTTGTTGGCTGGAATTCAATATCCTGTGTTGGGCTTATGACCTGATAAAAAGGTGTTGTTAGTATTAGCCCAATGTCATTTGAAACTGTAAGCATTGGCGAAAGCAAGCCTGAGCGTCGTTTCACTGTATCATCCGGATGCGATAAAACCGGAAAATAGAAGACTGGCAATCCAAATATATTCATCCTGACATTACTGTGTGTTATTGTCTGGGTATTAGTATTGTGTTCTGATTTAGTTGCTCTTAAATCCCAAATTGGACTCTCGCCTTCGTCATAATCACAATTGCAGGGTGAGAATACGGATCTATCAAAAACAGTTCGCTTCTGTTTGTAATACTCCCCTTGCCTAGATGAGAAACGACTTCCGTCAGCAAGAGTGCTCACCAATGGTGTGGCAACAGCATGTGTAAAGTTTTCATCAAGCACCATCTCCTCTGCCAGATGTTCAATTCCATCTCTTGTTTTTATTCTGACACCGCCCGTTGCTTTCGCAATTCCTGTTAGTTGGTTGTACGTTATCAGGTCTGCCTCCAGCATGTCGCTTTGCTGCATGACCCTTACATTGCCATTTGCTGACATCATATTATTGTTTTGCTCTACTGTGATTGAATCAGCTTCGAAGGTAATGTCAGATTTTGATGTCGTATAATCGCTTTTAGAGGTGATGTCTGCCTCAGCTATTTTTTCAGAGTCTGAAGTGAACGTATCTTCCACTTTCTTTTGTTCAATTTCAGCTTGGATATTCGTTGAGAGTTCAGTCGTTTCGGTGGTTTCTTCATTGGCTATTGTTTTGGCAATGATTTTGGAACTTGTTTTTTTATCATCGTTAATTTTATTTTCACCTTTGGGATTCCTGAGAGCTAAGACAGGATGAATTGATTTTGGTAATCCAAATATCTTCAATCCGACGTTGTAATGCGTTATTGTTTGGGTCACGGGATTTTGTTCTGAGCTCGTAGCTTTGAGATCCCATATAGGACTCAAGACCTTATCAAAATCGCAATTGCATGGTGAAAAAGCAGATCTGTCAAACACGGTGCGCTTTCTTTTGCGCTCGTTGTTTTTTTTCAAAGAAAATTTGCTCTCTTTAGAAAGTAAGCTGATCAAGGGGTTGGCCAACGCAAACTTGAAGTTGTTATCCAGAAACATTTTGTCTGCTCGATATTCCGCACCGTCATTTGTTTTAAGTTTTACCTCACCTATTGCTATCGCAGTCCCAGTTAAGTGGTTGTATTTGAGCGATTGGGCTTCAAGGAGTTCATCTTCATGAGTGACCCTCACATTTCCTCTTGCCACCATTATATTATCAGCTTGCTCTACAATGACTGTATCAGCTTCGAAGGTCACATCAGAACCATCCTGTGCTAACCCAGCTGAAGCAGCCAGAAAAAGCCCTAAAAACATCAAAATGACAACAATGAGTTTGTAAATAAACGTAAAAGGCTTTGGAAGGTAGAGGTTCACGGACTTTTCCATAATTTGTTCAATTTAATCTGCTACATCAAAGCTGTGTATTTGTAAATCTGGATAGAAAATCTTGTCGGACTTTATTGGCTTTATCAACCATGTTTTCAGCCGTGTAGGGAAAGTGATTAAAAGCGTTCTTTTGAAAATTTTCTCTAAGTTCACGGTCATTAATAAGGTGTTGCAGTTCTTGTGCCAACGTATTTTTAAAAGCAACTTCAGCATTTTGATCGTCTCTCTCATCACCGCTTAAGTTTATCATAACTGCACGACCGCTTGCATATTCAGGTATGCCGCCTGTGTTTGTGGTGATCAAAGCAGAACCAGCTGCCAATGCTTCAAGCCCTGTCAATCCGCATGGCTCGGCCCATAAAGAGGGCACAACAGATATCGCAGCTTTGTTTTGAAGAGTTCTTGTGAAACTTGCTGGTTGAAACCCATGAAGGTGTACCTGTCCATTTACATCAGAAACAGCCTGTTTAATCTGTTTTTCATAATTTGAAGGAGGGGCTTTCCTAAAATGCCGCCCACCAACAACATGTAACCTCCAATCGGGAAACCTCTTCAAAATCTGGGCAATTGCATGGCATGCGGGGAGGATGCCTTTTTCAGGAATCATGCGGCCAATGAGAAGAATGGATTTTTCTTTTGGTAAATGTAGCTTTTCGCTTTTTGCTGCACCATTGAGAACACTTTGCACAGAGTCATTCTTGATACCCTTCCCTGTAAGACCTTCAAGAAAACAGCTTTTTATGTAATTCGATACGCAAATTACACCAGCCAGGTTTTTTATCAGCCAAAGCCTCTCGTCCGCTGTCTTTGCCCCTTTCATATCGCGTGGATCGTTATGTAAATAAAGAATAACTGGTAAATCAGGGCGTTTCTGGCAGACATAACGGGCGACCTGAGCACGGCCATGCACCTCTACAAGGTCTGGTTTTGGCATGATATTTAGCTTTTGAACATATGCGCGCGCGAGACCAATATTTCTGCCCCTAACCCAACTAAAACTTGGTAACATAGGAACATAATCTATGCCGGGAATGGGAGGGGAGGTCACTATTTGTCCAAACACTTGAAAGTTTTGGTCTCCTGAAGATAGCTTCACATGGTGAGCTACTACAGTGGCAACAGCACCGGCATTTTTTTCAGTCATAACTTCCTTATATGGAAGTATAATGTGTGTAAGTGGCAAAAACGGTCGCTCCAACTTCCAACTGATGTGTGTTGAATTTTTATCACTTGGGATCCCAATTATGTCATGAGGTGCCCCTATTGTCAGCGGTAAATGGCAGGGGATGAAGGATTAATTTACTCTGGACTGTTCGGTCTTTAATGCTCATAAACGCTAAAATTATAAATTTCTAGAGATAAAAGAGATAAAATAGCGTGATGAATGAGCGGATACTTTTAATTAAACATGGCGCCCTTGGCGATATAATTCAGGGTTTTGACGCTTTTCACAGCTTGCGCAAGGGTTGCCCCGACGCACAAATATCACTTTTGACAACCAAACCATACGAAAAATTGATGAGGTCTTCAAATTGGTTTGACGAAGTTCTCATCGATCAAAGAACAACAGCATGGAATATTTTTCAGACATTGCGTTTGAAATCTTTAATGGGAATGGGTTGGGATAAAATTATTGAT
The DNA here is from genome assembly GCA_002348585.1 of Alphaproteobacteria bacterium UBA2954. Taxonomy (GTDB): domain Bacteria; phylum Pseudomonadota; class Alphaproteobacteria; order Puniceispirillales; family Puniceispirillaceae; genus JADHLI01. The sequence goes on from DEBO01000159.1 coordinate 11,582, forward strand.
TTGCAATGCTCCAAGCGCACTGCCAACTATGGTAGACTTGTGTCAAAGGGCACGCGTTGGTTTGGAATTGCTCCAAATGCTACCGATTTACTGCCAGATTTTACAGGTATAACCAATCGTCAGCGAATGCTTACTGCTGTATGTATGGCTGGAGCAACGGAGATAGAACCTGACCTTTCATTTCTGACATCATCCGGTTTTGTAAGTTCTACATTAGGTTTGAAGCATCCTTATGCATTAATTTTACCCAGTTCATCTGAAGCGGGTAAACTTAGACGTTGGCCAATTGAAAACTTTATAAAAACAGCTGAAGCATTAAAAAGTAATGGTTTTCAGCCTGTATTGTCAGGAACTGAATCAGATAGACCAATCACGTCTGCAATTGCAACTGAATGTTCTGAATGCCTTGACTTGACAGGCCCACCAAATTTATTTCTTCTCGCAGAATTGGCCTTAGGCTCCTCTTTTGTCATAGGAAATAACACAGGTCCTGTATTTTTAGCAGCCCGTCTAAATGTGCCGACATTGATGTTGATGGGTGCTGAAACAGATGCTTCAATGTCAGCACCTTATGGAGAAAAGGCCAGGTGGATGCAAAAAGATAGGCTTGACCAGCTATCCTTTGACGAGGTTTGGGAAACTGTGAAAGTAGCTTTAGAATGAG
>DEBO01000159.1:12583-26824 GCA_002348585.1 Alphaproteobacteria bacterium UBA2954
AGCCTGGCTGCGACAGAAACGTGGCTTCTTCCTCAGATGAGGGCCGGTTCAAGATTTGGTTTCGGTGAGGGAACCGACCAAAACGTTTAATAATATCATGATGTCTGACAGCGTAATCATATGCATTTTCTGAAGTCAGGGTTTTAAATAAGGGCAGTGATTGTTTTTGCACCTCTAGATCCTCAGAGTGCATCATAGGCATCAGAAAAAATTGACGCTTATGCATATTCTTTTCCGTTTCTAAAAAGCCATCAGCTACAGACCTAAGAGATAAAGCACAGGCGATCTCATCACCAGCAAAAGCTTTGGGTGTGTCGCGAAAAATGTTTCGCGGTATTTGGTCAAGAAGAAGGATAAGCGCAAGACGCCCGTCCTTATCTTGTGCCCATTTGTCCAATTGTCCTGCCAAAGCCTGTTCACTAGTTCTTTCAAATTTTTGCAACAGCATGTCATCAAATAATGCGTCTTTTTTAAACCAGGATTCTGGTGATATCTCTTCGAACCAAAAAGCTAAAATGGCACTAATAGAGTTCTGATTAGATAATGCAGTGTCCATGTTTTGTTCCTTGCCGTGTTGTGGCAGTTTTTTATTTGACAACCTTTCCAGGGTTCAGCAAGCCTTTTGGATCAAATACCTTCTTCAGTTGCGCCATCATCTCAAGTGCAATCGGGTCTTTCACTTGCTGAAGCTGGTCGACTTTCATCTGTCCGATGCCGTGCTCTGCACTTATAGAGCCACCAATTTTATCAAGGGCAATATAAATTGCGTCTTTCAAGGCCTCACGCTTTTGTTCCCAGCCAGGATCCCCGCCTTCAGCCTCAATAAGATTGAAGTGCAGATTACCATCTCCCATATGCCCATAACCGCAAATTCTTGTCCTCGTGCACACTTTGCGAACTTCTTCAGTCGCCTTCTCGTAAAAAGCTGACAGATCTGAACGGCACACAGATATATCTGTATTTACAGGTTTTGATTCTCGTTTTGTTGATTCAGGTGCATGCTCGCGGATATCCCATAGTTGTTGACGCTGTGTCTCATTTTGGGCAAGCGTGGCATCAGTGACCAATCCATCTTCAAAAGCCCCTGCAAGAAAATTTTCCATAACAGAATGGAGGGGTATTTCTCCAGTTTTGTCTGGCAGCCCATCCTTTTCATCTGAACTGGCGATTTCCATCAGAACCATGAATTCCGGCAGTGGTGATAATGGAAAGGGGATATCTGGAAATTGTTTGAATATAATTTCCAAAAGGCTTGCAGGCATCAATTCAAAGGCTTCCACCTGCTCCCCACTTTTTGTCTGCAGGCGGCCAAGAAGCTCGACAGCTGAGTCAATATCTCTTATGCCAGCAAGTGCAGTCGCTCTCACCTTTGGTAAGGAGAACAATTTGCATGAGGCAGCTGTAATGATACCGAGCGTGCCTTCTGAGCCAATAAACAGATGCTTTAAATCATAGCCAGTATTATCTTTTCGCAGCGGACTTAACAGGTTCATCACCCGTCCACCCAGAAGAACAACCTCAACGCCCAAGCATAAATCACGCGTATTACCATAACGCACAACATTCACACCGCCAGCATTTGTGGACAAATTTCCTCCTATTGTGCAGCTGCCTTTTGCTGCGAGGTTCAAAGGAAAATAAAGATTATGCTCTTCTGCTGTCTTGTGCAGTTCCTCAAGAATGCAACCTGATTCAACAATCATAGATCGATTTTGTACTGATAATTCCCGCACTTCGTTCATTTTTGTCAGGCTGAGCACAATAGAATCACCGCTTTTGTCTGGAATGCCGCCACCAACCAATCCAGTATTCCCGCCTTGAGGGACAATTATGATGTTATGTTCGTCAGCGATGGCCATAATTTGAGCGACTTGTTCTGTAGATCGTGGAAATAACACGCCTTGCGCAGCCCCATCAAACTGGCCACGCCAGTCCATCAAATGCGGGGCCACATCGTTTTGTTGATGTAAGATATCATTTTCATCTAAAACAGATTTAAAATGCTGTAAGTCATTCATCTGAATCCGCCTTTTTAAAGCGCCATTATCAGACCCACTTAATGTAAAGATGGTCTAGGAGCAGCGGCGCGGGAGATACGATCGTTTATTGCCAGGCCTAATCCTGCCATGGGGATTGGGCCAAAGGCAATAGCTGGTGTTCCTAGGGCATCTGCCTCGTGGAGTACAGCAAACAGGTTTGCAGCTGCTTCAATAAGGTCAGCCTGTTCGGATAAATTAAAATCTGGTATCAGCCCAATTCTTGATGGTCCAAAGCCGATATAGACTTCATCCTGACGCTTGTCTTCAGCATTCAGGCGTACAGTCGCCCGCGGCGCATAATGGCTTTCAATCTGACCTGGAGACACAGGTTGCGAAGCCTGATGAAGAGGTTTTGATATTTGCAGCTCTATGCCGACTTGGTATCTTATCTGTTCCGGGGTCAGCGGGCCCGGCCGCAGCAACACAGGGAGTTCCGGGCGGCAATCTATGACTGTTGATTCAATGCCGCTTTCACACGGTCCACCATCCAGAATCATATCGCAGGCCTCACCAAGACCATTGGCAACATGCGCGGCTGTTGAAGGGCTTATGCCGCCGCTTGGGTTTGCAGAGGGAGCAACCACTGGGATTTTTACCCGTTCAAGCAAATCCAGCGCGGCTGGATGGGAAGGAACGCGAATGGCGAGTGTATCTGTGCCTGCAGAAGCAAGCGACGTGATCAGGCTGTTTTGAGGTCTTTGCAAAATTAATGTCAGGGCACCCGGCCAGAATGCTTTGGCCAGACGCGTTGCCGCATTGTTACGATGTCCCGCAGCAAGGGCAGCTTCTGCTGAGGAGAAGTGGCTGATCAGCGGATTGAATTGTGGCCTTTGTTTTGCCGAAAATATGCGGGCAACAGCCGATGCGTTAGTTGCCACTGCACCTAGCCCATAAACCGTCTCTGTTGGAAAGGCTACAAGTCCCCCGGCCTGCAGACAATCAGCAGCTTGCTGTAGATTTTTGTTATTAATGGCATGTATAAGCATCTGATAAAATGGTCTTACTGTTGGTAATTAGAATTCAGCTTGTTATGATAAAAACTCACTGTTAAGGCAATCATATTTTGCACTGCCGTGCTTAAAGGAGAGAATGCTGACATGTGTGGGCGTTTCACGCTGACTACAACTGCTGATGAATTGCATGAACGGTTTGGCGTTCGTGTTTTGCAGAATATCGCTCCTAGGTGGAATATTGCACCATCTCAGCCTTCCCTTGTTTTCAGGCAGTCTAGCCTTGAGGTTTCGGCGAGTTTTGCTGAGTTTGGTTTGCGTGAGGGTCAGAATCGCAAACGTCTCATTAATGCCCGGGCTGAAACTGTCTCCGAAAAGCCAATCTTTCGAGATGCCTTTTCAGTCTCACGTTGTCTGGTTCCCTCAAGCGGCTGGTATGAATGGGCTGGGAAGGGCCGTCCGTTTCATATTCAGTTAGCTGATGCACGGGTGATGGCTTTTGCTGGCTTGTATTTTAAATCTGGTTCACCTTCGCAAGCTGGCCAGTTTGTTATCCTGACGACTGCTGCAGAGGCAGAATTAGCAAAAGTTCATCATCGCAGTCCACTTGTGTTACCCGTATCAAACTGGCAGTCATGGTTGTCCGGAGCAGAGGTGGAAGCTGAGGCCTGTTTGGTTCCTCCTTTGGCACGCTATTTTAATATTTATCCTGTTGCATCTGCGGTCGGTGACATCAGTCAAGATAACGCTTCTCTTGTTTCACCATCTATCCATCAGGACATATCTTTTCCAGCAGAGCTGCAAGGCGATTTATTCGCAGGTTAATTTTCTTCCCATTGGCGTGCCATTTCCAACGAGGCAGCTGTGCAAATGCCACAACAGCAGGGCGGCTGCTCCGCGGTAAGGCTGCCACTGGCGTGCAAATTCGTCCATTTCTGGGTGTGTTGGCCGTCTATCTAACATCTTCAGCCGCTTGACTGCTTCCATTAACGCAAGGTCATTCCCTGGCCAGGCGTCAAAATCTGACAGACAGAACAGTCGGTAATTTGAGACTGTCCAGCCGCCAATGCCTCTGAACTCTATTAATTTAGCAGAAAGTTTTTCGGCAGGCTGCTTGTTGAGTTGTTTCAAATTCAGTCTGCCATCTGTCTCTGCCCTTGCCAGTTCAATTACATATTCCGCCTTTCGCCGGCTGAGCCCGACAGATTGCAAATCATCATAATTCAAACCGGAAAGGGCATCTGCCTCCTGCCATCCATTTTTTTGGAGGCGTTGCCATAGAACTTTAGCGACCTGACGGGATATCTGTTGTCCCAAGATAATCCTGACTAGCGACGGAAAAGTCGCAGGTTCAGAACGATCAGGTGGATTGCCATGTGTCTTTCTGGCGTTGGCTAGATCAGCATCTTGCTTATCGAGGCAGTTCAATGCCTTAACAAGCTCTGGGTGGCTCGTCAGCCTATTTTGGAGCATGACACTCTCCGATTTTTTGCTTATGATTTGAATATCAATCTAAAGGCTCTCCTACTCAATACAAGTGATGGTCTATGTCTAATATCAAACCTAAAAAACAAAAATTAGACCCGGTTATATGGGATTTGCCGCTGCGGATATTTCATTGGGCCCTTGTTTTGTGTGTTGTGACCTCTGTGATATCAGCCAAGACAGGTCTGACAACCATTCATGAAAGAAGTGGTCTTGCTGTCATGGCTTTAATTCTGTTCAGGCTTGTATGGGGATTTTTAGGCAGTCAGACAGCCCGATTTTCAAGTTTTTTAAAATCACCACCCGCTGTATGGTCTTCGCTTAGGCAACTGATATTAAAACAGACGGATGAATTGTCTGGCCATTCTGCTTTGGGCGGATATGCCACAATTGTGTTGTTAACCATTTGCATCGTAATGGCCGTGTCAGGATCCTTTTCAACAGATGACATTTTGTATGACGGGCCTTTTGCCCATATTGCACCAGATTATATTAAGCTCGCTTCATCTGTACATCAGATGACTGAAAAGGTGCTGTTTGCTGTGATTATTCTGCATCTGTTTGCGATGTTTGTCTATTTTTGGCGGCTGAAAAAGAACTTAGTGCCCGCCATGATTACCGGCCGCCGCCCAAAAGCTGTTGGGCCAAGTGGCGATTTGTCAATGTTGCGCACAGTTTTTGGATTGCTTTTAATTATCGGCCTAATTGGCTTGTTCCAACTTGCACCATTACTGAAACCAAGCCTTTTCTGACGTGTTTTCTTTGTTTGAGGAGTTTTCTAACGGGTTAAGTTTAAACTCAGGCGTAAATAAAGCGGAGACCTTCTTAGATTCCATCTAGTTAGACTTGAAAGATTGATGGCAGGATTTACAAGTTCTGCCCAGTTTTTGAACAGCGGCCATTATTCGTCCGGCATCTTTGATCCCTGCTGCCTTTTCTAGTTGCAGGGCGGCTTGTTTGTTTGCAGTTGCCTTTGACCGGAAATCATCAAAATCAAGCCAAATAGTGTCAATAGTCCCGGCACTTTCTGAACCTTCAGGAAAAAAGTCTGGCATCTTTGTGGCCCAGTCAGCAATATTTCTCCCACCAGCAGCAATGGCTTCAAAATCGCCCTCACCGATTTGTGTCTGAATAGCGCGTAGGATGGCGACATTTTCTTTGAATTTAGCCTTTCGATTCTCAATCACTCCTGCATGTGCAGCGCTGGCTAGACATGTTGCCAAAATGCTGGCTGTCAGAAACAGATGTTTCATAATGTTCACACCTATAAGAGAAAAAATTATTTGTTGCTGTTACGATAGGATACTGTAAACCAGATTGTATTTTCCTTGGTTGATTTAGGTTTTTCATGCTTCCCAGTCAGATTATAGGTGTTTTTTGCACTTTGAGCGCAGTTGCGTTCGGGCTTGTCGTAGGCTTAATTATTAAAGTGCTCTCCGATGATCTTTCTTTGCTGACAACCTTATTCTACCGCTTTTTGTTTTGCCTTCCTATTATATTAGGAGTGGCCTTATGGGCGAGGGGTGGTGATTTTTTAAAGCTAAAGCAGAAAAAGACTATGCTTTTTAGGATTGTTTTTGGTCTGATTGGCATTCTGCTCTGGTTTTTAGCTTTGCGGAACATTTCTTTTGGACAGGCTACGGCTTTATTCCAATCTTCTGTTCTGTTTGTGACGCTTGCTTCTCCGCTGGTTCTGTCAGAACGGGTCGGTCCTTTTCGTATGAGTGCTGTTTTGGTGGGCATGGTTGGTATCGTTATGCTTACGGATCCCTTTTCAGCGCCGCTGACCAAAGGCATTCTTTATGCAGTGGCAGGTGCTGTAGTTCATGCTGGCCTGTCTTTGTCTTTGCGTCGGCTTGGCAAGCGGGATGAGCCGGTAACAATAGCTCTTTTGCATAACCTCGCAGGTTTTGTAATCTGGAGCAGTTGTTTTTTGGTGTTTCCTGACCAATGGCAGATACCTGTTGGTCAGCAATGGACTTTATTGATTTTGCTTGGTGTGATTACTTCTCTTCTTCAATTATCATTTACATTTGCTTACAAATTCAGTGACGCTGTCGTTGTCGTGACACTGCGCTATTTGCAGGTGCCCACAGCAGGAATTCTGGGATTTATCTTATTTTCTGAAGTTCCAACTTTTGTGCAAGTTGGGGGCGCAATGATAGTGGTCACATCGTGTATGTTTATTGTTTGGAGGGAATTTGTTATCTCTCGTGAGCAAGGCGTCTGAAATCTGTGGAAGCAAAAGGGAAGAGCCTATGATTATTCGATTGATGGGAGAAATTGACATTCACAGTTTCAGAACTGGTAGCCTGTTGGTAGAGCAGCCTGTTATGAGTAATCTTCAGACTCCAGATGGAGTCAGTGACAGCGATATGGTAAACTGGCTGGGCTGGGCTTTGGATAGTGGTGCCGCTGACAGGCTGAAAGAGGATGAAGAGTTCAGAGGGCAGGTTGAAACTGCAGGCCGGTATTTAACAGGCCAGCTCCAACCAGACCTGAAAAATGATCAGTTCATCATGCTTCTTATTCTGCGGGAACGTTGGCCTGTTGGCAGCAAGGCTAAATTCAAGGTGATTGCTGACCGTGTTGGGGCCAGCCATACCTATAACCTGATGGTCTGTCCGGTTCAGGAAGCCGTCGATTTTGATGATAACGAAGCGATGTCATCTGTAGAAGCAAAATCACTAAATGCCATGGTTCCAGTTATGAAGCGGTCACGCAAACAATTTGCGAACAGTTCTGGTTTACAACAATTTTTGAAAAATCTGTCCTAACCCTGCGTTAGCCTGCCAGTTCAGGACGATCCCTGAAGTGAGCAAGCGCATCTGGGTTAGCCAACGCTTCTGTGTTTTTCACATCCCGCCCGTGAACAATATCGCGCACAGCCAATTCTGAAATTTTTCCTGATCGTGTACGCGGGATATCCGGGACTGCACAAATTACAGCAGGCACGTGACGTGGACTGGCTTTCCTTTTCAAGTCTACTTTTATTTTGGCTTGCAGGTCATCATCTAACGGTCTGTCATCAGCTAATCTGACAAAAAGAATAATCCGGACATCATCTGCGATTGTCTGACCGATCACCAACGCCTCAATCACATCATCGAATGCTTCAACAATCCGGTAAATTTCGGCAGTCCCAATCCGCACACCGCCAGGATTTAACGTTGCATCTGAACGGCCATGAATAATGACGCCTTCATGTTCAGTTAATGTTGCCCAGTCACCATGTCGCCAGACATCTTTGAAATACGCGAAATAAGCTTCTTTGTACTTTTGCCCATCTTTATCATTCCAGAATCCTACGGGCATGGAAATAAACGGCGACATGCAACATAATTCACCTTGCTGACCAGAAATTTTTTGACCATCACCATCTAAAATGGCTACGTCCATTCCCAGACCGCGAACCTGAATTTCTCCTGCATAAACAGGAAGAACAGGACAGCCCAAAGCAAAGCAGCCCACAATATCCGTGCCCCCGGAAATAGAGGCTAATTGCAGATTAGGGTGTATTGCGTCATACACAAATTGAAACCCCTCAGCAGATAAAGGAGAACCCGTTGAACATAATGTGCGCAAGGCTGACAGGTCGAATTTCTCACAGGGAATTAGACCGGCCTTTCTGATGGCATCAATATATTTTGCCGATGTGCCAAATAAGGTAAGTTTTTCTTTCTCAGCTATCTGCCATAGACGCTCAGGCCCTGGGTAAAAGGGATTGCCTTCATATAAAATTACTGTTGCACGACAGAGCAGGGCCGACACAAGCCAGTTCCACATCATCCAACCACACGTTGTGAAATAAAACACGCTATCGCCAGATTTCACATTGCTGTGCAGACGCAACTCACAAATATGTTTCATCAAGGTGCCGCCAACTGAATGAACAATGCATTTTGGTGCACCTGTTGTTCCTGATGAATACAGAATATAAAGCGGGTCATTAAAACTGACCGGAACAAATTTTGTTAAAGGAGCGTAAGATAAGGTTTGATCAAATAAAATAGCTGATCTGATCTGACTGATATCTGGGGTTGAATTGATATAGCCGACAACAGCAACCGTTTCGATTGACGGGATGGCTTGTGCTAATTTTGCGATGTTTTCCAGCCTGTCAATAACCTTACCGTTATACTGATAGCCATCTGATGCAATTAGCAATTTAGGGGTAATTTGCCCGAAGCGGTCACTGACACCTGTCAGGCCAAAATCAGGAGAACAACTTGAAAAAATGCCGCCAACTGCTGCTGTTGCCAGCATCGCTATTATCGCATGTTCTCCATTTGGCAGGTAGGCAGCAACGCGGTCTCCTTTGCCGATTCCTTTGCGCTGCATCCATCCTGCCAGCGCCATAACAGTTGTTTTCATCTCAGCTCGTGTTAAACGTGTGGAGTGTCCATTTTCTCCATAGGCGATGATAGCAGGATGGTCATCTGCTTCAGCCAACATATTTTGGGCATAATTGACAGCGGCGTCAGGAAAAAAACGAGCTCCTGGCATTTGATTTTCATTGATGAGAGGGCGCGTGCCTTTCTCGCCAATGACGTCATGCCAATCCCACAAAGTTGACCAGAACACACCTTTTTCCTGAACTGACCACTTCCAGAGCTGATGATAATCACCTGCCCAGTCAAATCCCTTTTCTGATTTTACAAAGGAGGCATAGCTTTCCATTTCAGTGGGGCTGCCATCAGGTGTCCATAACAGATTGCCTAAAACAGTAGTGGGGTCTGTCATTTTTCCATTCCTTATTGGTGCTGTTTGTGGAAATTGTAATCTTGCTGATGGTCAGATGTAAACGAAACAGTCATTCATCCAAAAAAATTTATGTTCAATGGTCATGTTCTGTTCTTCTCTTCGCAGTGCATTAGACAGAAGAAGCACCTATGCGTCTTTTTCTGAAGGATTGATCATGCTATTCACAGTCCTGTATCACGAGTAGTGTGATGCAGCTTTTTTGCATTTGACAGAGGGCAGAAAAAATGACAGCGGAATATGATTATGATCTCATTGTTATTGGTGCCGGTTCAGGCGGGGTTCGTGCCGGGCGGATCGCTGCTGGTTTTGGCGCGCGAGTCGCTGTGATTGAAGAAAACAGACCTGGTGGTACTTGTGTGATCAGAGGCTGTGTCCCGAAGAAGCTCTTGGTTTATGGGGCGAGCATTGTCGGTGATTTGGAAGACGCAGCAGGGTTTGGCTGGAAGATAGACAGGGCAATGCATGATTGGCCCGCACTGATTGCCGCCAAAAATAAGGAACTTGAACGTCTAGAAGGTATCTATAGAAAGTTGCTTTCATCTGCTGGCGCAGAATTGGTCTCAGGGCGCGGGAAAATCGTGGGCCCGCATCAGGTCAGTGTTAATGGGCGCAAAATTTCTAGTAAAACTATTCTGGTTGCTACAGGTGGCACGCCAAACATACCTGACATACCCGGTCTGAGACAATATGCCATTACGTCAACACAAGCTCTTGATTTGGACAATTTGCCTGACCGGATCATTGTTTACGGTGCAGGGTATATCGCCCTGGAATTTGCAGGCATTTTTAATGGGTTTGGCAGCGAAGTGCATCTTGTCTATCGGGGCGATTTACCTTTGAGAGGGTTTGATGATGATATACGCCAGCATATGGCTGAAGCCCTAGCAAACAGAGGCATTCATATTCACAACGGCGCAACTGTTACAGTTGTGCGCCCGCATAACAAACAACTGGCTGTAAAGTTAAGTGATGGTCAGGTCATTATGTCTGATCAGATTTTAGCTGCCACTGGCCGGGTGCCGAACACGCAGGGACTTGGTCTTGAGGCGGCAGGTGTGGAAATGACTGACAGGGAGGCAATCTGTGTGGATAATAATTCTCAGACAAACATAGATTCAATTTTTGCTGTTGGGGATGTTACAGACAGGATAAATCTGACCCCTGTTGCAATCGCAGAAGGCCATGCCTTTGCTGATACACTATTTGGTCAGAAACAAAGACAGGCCAACCATAAAAATGTAGCGTCAGCTGTCTTCAGCCAGCCTCCTGTCGCGTCAGTGGGGCTAACAGAAGAGGAGGCCAGACAAGAACATGGTGAGCTAGATGTTTACGAGAGCCGCTTCAATCCAATGAAAAATACATTGTCCGGTAGGAATGAGCGGACTTACATGAAACTGATTGTGGCCAGCCGTGGCCAAAAAATTGTCGGTATTCATATGGTTGGTTCTGATTCAGCAGAGATAATGCAGGGGTTAGCTATCGCTGTAAACATGGGAGCAACAAAAGAAGATTTTGATGCAGTAATTGGCATTCATCCGACAGCTGCAGAGGAATTTGTTACCATGCGGACTAAACGCCAGGATTAAAGTCCGCCCTCAAGTATTAAATCTCCTTTAATTGCGAGTTTTCTTTGCTTTTAAGCAATTAATCAGTATTTTATTGGAATGCAAATCACATCAACAGTAGAAGGCAGTTTTGCGCTAAATTGAACGAAACTGAGCAAAACATGAATTGGCAACCTGATAGCTGGCGTACATTTCCGATCCTGCAGGTTCCTGAATATCCTAATCAAGATGTCTTGAATAAGGTAGAACAGAAACTTGCTGAAAAGCCGCCTCTCGTTTTTGCAGGAGAGGTACAAAATTTGCGCAGTCAGCTTGGACATGTGGCAAATGGACAGGGATTTTTGCTTCAGGGCGGCGACTGTGCCGAGAGTTTTGCTGAATTTTCAGCTGATATGATCAGAGATAATTTCCGTGTTTTTCTGCAAATGGCTGTTGTACTTACTTTTGGTGCATCAATGCCTGTGGTTAAGATTGGGCGAATGGCGGGGCAGTTTGCCAAGCCGCGTTCATCTGACATTGAGAAAGTGGGTGATATTGAATTGCCCTCCTACCGCGGAGATATGATCAACGGCATTGATTTTGAAGCGAAAGATCGGATGCCTGATCCAAAGCGTTTGCTTAGGGTTTATGAGCAATCAGCATCAACATTGAATTTGCTTCGGGCATTTGCACAGGGTGGGATGGCTGATTTGACGGCTGTTCACGACTGGACGGCAGATTTCATCTCAGACAGAGAAGAGACCAGACGTTATGCTGAGATTGCTGGACGGATCGATGAATGTTTGTCCTTCATGCGGGCTTGCGGTGTCACCTCTCAAACTACTAGAGCATTGGCGGAGACGGATTTCTTTACCAGTCATGAATCATTACTTCTGAATTATGAGGAAGCACTCACGCGGCAGGATACCATTACGGATGAAAAAGGCTGGTATGCAACATCTGCACATATGGTTTGGATTGGTGACCGTACTCGCCAGCTAGACGGTGCGCATGTGGAATATATGCAGGGCATATCCAATCCGATTGGTTTAAAATGTGGTCCATCGTTAGACCCTGATGATTTGCTGCGGCTAATCGATAAGCTCAACCCTGAGAATACAGCCGGGCGTCTGACACTAATCGCGCGTATGGGCGCGGCGTTTGTCAAAGAGAAATTAACACCTTTGTTGAAGGCGGTGGAACGGCAAGGATCTTCAGTGGTCTGGTGTTGCGACCCTATGCATGGAAATACGGTCAAAGCTTCATCTGGTTACAAGACCAGACGGGTTGATGATATTTTCCGTGAGGTGCAGGGCTTCTTCGATGCTCATGATGAGGTGGGAACATACCCTGGCGGCGTGCATTTTGAGATGACCGGTAAAAATGTAACAGAGTGCGTTGGTGGTATAATTGAGGTTACTGAAGAGAAGCTAGGAGACCGGTATCATACACATTGTGACCCGCGTCTTAATGCAGGACAAGCCCTTGAATTAGCTTTTTTGATTGCAGATCTCCTAAAGAGACGACGTGACCAGAGCAGCCGCTTTCAAAGAGCCGGTTAAAAGTTTAAAGCAGAATGTCTAAGTCAGACTCATACTTGCCGCCGGACAACCAGAAGTCTGGGAAACTGTTTGGGCCTTCTGTCTCTGAGCAGCCTAAATATACTGACAGTTATTTCAATCTGACCCGGTCCATTGTGACGGCCCATAAGGACAGTCAGGTAACCTATGCTGTTTTCATGCGTAGGCCGGTAACTTTAGCGCCGCGATTAGCGGTAGATTGGCTGAAGATGATGGCTTCTGACAGGAGGGCAGATATCCACATTGAACAGCTTCATAAAGAAGGGGCATGGGTAGGGGCTGGTGAGCCGATGTTCTATATTTCAGGCAAACTTTCCGAGTTGGTTGATCTTGAAACCATTTTTCTGCAACGATTGGGCAGTCCTTGTGTGGCAGCCTGGAATGCCTATCAGATGTGCGTTGATTTACCTAATGTTGGTTTTCTAGCTATGGATGCCCGTCATTGTGCAGGCACAGATATGGCCGAGCTTATGGCTTATGGTGCATCTGTTGGCTCTGCTAAGGCACAGTTAAAGGTTGGTGCGCGTGGCTTTGTTGGGTGTGCAACCGACGCGACAGCCCATTTCTTTGAACAAGATATGGGTATGGGGACAATGCCACATGCACTCATCGGTTATGCAAATGATACGCTTGAAGCTGCAAAGCTGTTTCATAAGACGTTTCCAGATAAGCCCCTGACTGTACTGGTTGATTATTTTGGACAAGAAGTTGATGACGCTCTTCGTGTAGCGAAACACTTTTCCAACCTTGCGAAAGACGGAAAATTGTCTGTCCGTTTGGATACGCATGGAGGTCGTTTTTTGCAGGGACTTGACACACCTTTATCATACGCAGTTCTCGAACGCAATGTGCCCGAGGCGATCCGGGGGTATCGCTCAGAATCTGAATTGAGACACCTTATGGGTACAGGCGTATCTGCCGCGGCGATATGGCATATGCGTGAAGAGTTGAATAAGGAAGGGTTTGACCAAGTAAAAATCGTTGCTTCAAGTGGGTTCAGCCCTGACAAATGCAGTGTTTTTTCGCTAGCGAAGACGCCTGTCGATATGATAGGAACAGGTTCTTATTTACCTGAAAAATGGTCAGAGACATACGCAACAGCAGATATTATAGACTATGACGGCGAAAAGCGTGTGAAAATCGGTCGTGAATTTCTTCATAAAAGAACAAATTAAGTAACGAAAAGCCCCATGTCTGAGCAAAAATCAACAGAGCTGACAATTGCTGTTATGCAAGCAAACCCTCACTTGGGTGATGTTGAAGCAAATTTTCAATCCCTCTGTCAGAAACGTAAGAGGGCCGCCGACATGGGAGCAGATTGCTTGTTGACCCCAGAAATGTATCTGGCAGGTTATCCAGCCGATGACCTTGTTCTGCGGCAGGATTTCATGTCGCGTATTGAAAAGGCCCTTCAGGATATCGCAGAGCTGTCAGATGATGGTGGGCCAGCTGTGATTGTTGGCGCGCCATACAGGAATGCTGGCCGATTATTCAACAGTGTGTTTCTGATTGCTGAAGGCGTTATTCAAGCAAGACGCGATAAGGTCAACCTGCCCAATTATGGTGTATTTGATGATAAGCGTAATTTTACTGCTGGCGCATTACATGGACCGGTCAATCTGAAGGGTTGGCGTCTGGGGCTTGCTGTATGTGAAGATATCTGGTTTGAAGATGTATGTGAGACGCTTGCTGAATCTGGTGCTGATATAATTTTGTCGGTGAACGCCTCACCCTTTGATGTTGAAAAAGCAGAACAGCGACTGGTGCAGGTTGTCTCACGTGTCACAGAGACCGGTCTGCCTCTAATTTATGCAAATATGGTCGGCGGCCAGGATGAGCTGGTTTTTGATGGTGGCTCATTTGCTCTGAACAGAGCAGG
>DEBO01000033.1:0-2417 GCA_002348585.1 Alphaproteobacteria bacterium UBA2954
TTAGGGGAATACCCATTTCCTCTTCTACGTTACAAGGCTTGTTTACATGACCTGAGATGCAGAACAGCTTTGAGCCTGTGTTATTTTCTTTTCCCAACCCGGCAAACCAGACCGCACCCCGGCGCATAATGGTTGGTGCAACAGCAATTGACTCAACATTATTCACAGTAGTGGGGCATCCATAAAGACCAACTCCCGCGGGAAACGGCGGCTTCAGACGAGGCTGACCCTTTTTTCCTTCAAGAGACTCAAGCAGAGCTGTTTCCTCACCACAAATATAGGCCCCTGCACCGCGATGAAGATAGATATCAAATGCCCAACCGGAGCTGGCTGCGTTTGCCCCTAACAGCCCGGCAGCATATGCATCATCTATAGCGGCTTGCAGAACTTTATATTCATTATAAAACTCGCCACGGATATAAATATAGGCCGCATGAGCGCGCATCGCAAAACCCGCTACAACGCAGCCTTCAAGAAGCTTATGTGGTTCATGCCGGATAATGTCTCGGTCCTTGCATGTTCCAGGCTCAGATTCATCTGCATTGACAACCAGATAGTGCGGACGCGCGCCAACCTCCTTTGGCATGAACGACCATTTTAGACCTGTTGGAAACCCGGCACCACCTCGACCCCGTAGTCCAGAGGCTTTCATTTCTTCGACAATCGCGTCATGCCCCAAGGCCAGTATGGCTGCTGTGTTATCCCAGTCGCCGCGTTTCTTTGCACCGGCAAGACCAGCATCGCCCCAGCCATATAAATTTGTAAAAATTCTATCCTTATCTGCCAGCATCACCTGCTCCGACTTGCTGTTTTTTTGACAGCCTTAAGTGTTGTAGCCCCATCTTCTGATTCTGATCCTTGACGGCCGATGACCGAGCCAAATTCCGGTTTATTATCAACAGCTAATTCATCTAGAAGTTTGGCTGTTGCCTGATAATCCATATCCTCATAGAAATCATCATTCACCTGCAAAATAGGCGCGTTCACACACGCGCCTAGACATTCCACTTCTAGCAGCGAGAATTTGCCACATGCTGATGTTTCTCCAGAAGCAATCTTAAGCTTATCCTTGATACAACGACTGATGTCATCAGACCCCCGCAACATACAAGGAGTTGTCCCGCAAACCTGAAGATACCATTTCCCCACCGGCTTCAGGTTAAACATCGAATAGAAGCTTGCCACCTCCAAAACGCGCATCACCGGCATTTCTAGCCGTTCTGCAACAGCTTCGACGGCCTTCATCGGAATCCAGTTGTTGTTCTGTTTCTGCACTATATATAATAGTGATTTTACAGCACTGGCTTGCCGCCCAGCGGGATACTTGGCTATCTGCTGTTTAATTTCAGCTTCGCTTTGAGAAGTAAAGCTGAAGGTCTCAGGCTGATTTTCAGCAATAAGAGTTGAAATACTCATCTGTCAATTTCACCAAATACAATATCCAATGAGCCAATAATCGCCACTGAGTCCGCTAACATATGCCCGCGTGACATATGATCAACAGCCGCCATGAAATAATATCCTGGTGCGCGCAGACGAGCCCGATAAGGCTTGTTCGTTCCATCTGCGACGAGATAGACACCGAACTCACCCTTTGGTGCCTCAACAGCCGTGTAACTGTCCCCTTCAGGAAGATGAAACCCCTCTGTATAGAGCTTGAAATGATGGATTAGGGCTTCCATCGAATGTTTCATCTGACCACGGCGCGGAGGTGTAACCTTGTTATTTTCTGCCAGAACCTGGCCGTCAGGCATCGTTTCAATAGCCTGCCTGATGATGCGTAGTGACTGCTTCATCTCTTCAATACGAACAAGATACCGGGCATAACAGTCTCCTGTTGTGCCAACAGGAATATCAAAATCCATCTGTGCATAGCAATCATAGGGCTGGGCTTTACGTAAATCCCACGCATGACCAGTTGCCCGCAACACAGGGCCAGTCATGCTCAAGTCAAGCGCTTCTTCAAATGTCAACACACCAATATTGACAGTGCGCTGTTTAAAGATACGATTATTGGTCAATAATGTTTCAAGGTCAGTGATGAATTCAGGAAACTTGTCTGCCCAGGCAAGTATATCATCTGTCAGACCGTCAGGCAGGTCCTGATGAACTCCACCAGGGCGGAAATAAGCAGCATGTAGGCGTGCGCCGGATGCCCGCTCGTAAAATTCCATTAGGGCTTCGCGTTCTTCAAACCCCCACAAAAGAGGAGTCATTGCCCCCACATCAATGGCAAATGTGGTTAGATTCAAAACATGATTTAGGATACGCCCAATCTCGCAATACAGCACCCTTATATGTTGCGCACGCTTTGGCACTTCAATTGCAAGAGTCTTTTCAATTGCCAGCGCCCAGGCATGCTCCTGATTCATCGGCGACACATAATCAAGCCGGTCAAAATAAGGCAATGCCTGAAG
>DEBO01000033.1:2750-3154 GCA_002348585.1 Alphaproteobacteria bacterium UBA2954
TAGGTTTTATTTTCAATTAACTTTTCAGTGCCGCGATGCAAAAGCCCGACATGTGGGTCTGCGCGGTCGATAATTTCCCCATCCATTTCAAGAACAAGACGAAGTACACCGTGCGCTGCCGGGTGCTGCGGACCAAAATTCAGGGTTAATGGACGAATCTGCATCTCACCCATTTTTTAGCCCTCACCCTCTTTTTTTTCAGCCGCTGATTGATTTTCTATATTCACCCCCATTCCTTCCACCTGCACACCTTCCCAGGGGCTAAGGAAATCAAAATCCCGATACTCTTGTGTCAGCTTCACAGGCTCGTAAACCACTCGGCGCTCTGTATCATTGTAGCGAACCTCAACATAGCCAGTTAGTGGGAAATCCTTACGCAGTGGATGACCTTCAAAACCATAATC
>DEBO01000033.1:3466-24497 GCA_002348585.1 Alphaproteobacteria bacterium UBA2954
ACCTTCAAAACCATAATCTGTAAGCAGTCGACGAAGATCAGGATGTCCCGAGAAAAAAATCCCAAACATATCCCACACCTCACGTTCTGCCCAGTTTGCCGACGCAAACAGTTCAATGGCAGATGGAACAATAGCACCATCAGCAGCAGTGGTGACAATGCGTAAGCGGGCATTTAAGGCAATAGACAGCATTTGATAGATAACCTCAAAACGGTCAACCTGATCTGGGTAATCGACAGCTGTCAAATCACTTAATTGCCTGAACTGGAGCATTGGATCGTCACGAACGGTTTTCAGCACAAAGAGCAGGTCATCAACCTTACAACGCAAACGCATCTCATTTCCCGCATTGTCCAGTTGCGCAGCATCACCGAACAGGGAGGCCAGCCGCTCAGTGATCAGAGTCTGCTGTTGCTCAGACGACAAATATTCGCTGCCGTCTAGCTTAATCTCTTCTATTATGGTTGACCCTGTCATGATTATCCTGCCGTAATTATTTGCCAGAGTTTGATGACAAACAGCTCCTGATTAATAAACCGCCTGACGCTTCACGTCCGAGCGATCGTTCCTGTGCGTCTGATTTTTTTCTGCAGCTGCAGCAACCCGTAGACCAAGGCTTCTGCTGTTGGTGGACAGCCTGGAACGTAGACGTCAACCGGAACGATCCGGTCACATCCCCGCACGACAGCATAAGAATAGTGATAATAACCACCGCCATTTGCGCATGACCCCATTGACAGTACCCAGCGCGGCTCAGGCATTTGATCGTATACACGACGAAGGGCTGGTGCCATTTTATTGGTTAATGTTCCAGCAACAATCATAACGTCTGACTGACGGGGACTTGGCCGAAACAGCATGCCGTAACGATCGAGGTCATACCGGCTGGCTGCAGAATGAATCATTTCAACGGCACAGCATGCCAAGCCAAAGGTCATCGGCCATAATGACCCGGACCGCGCCCAGTTGAACAACTTGTCAGCCTTGGCAATGACGAATCCACGGTTCGTAATCTCATCGGTAACAGCATTTAGTATGGCGTCCTGATCTACCCCCGGTGGGATAGGCTTGTCCATTTCCAGTTCATGAGCCCCGTTGGGCAGCAGCGGCTTTTCGCTTATTCCCATTCCAGAGCTCCTTTTTTCCATTCATAGATAAAGCCGATGGTCAACACAGCCAAAAACACCATCATTGACCAGAACCCAAACATTCCTATGTCTGCCAAAGCAACAGCCCAAGGAAACAGAAAGGCGATTTCGAGGTCAAAAATAATGAATAAAATAGCCACTAGATAAAAGCGAACATCAAACGGCTTACGCGAGTCATCAAACGCATCAAAACCGCATTCATATGCCGTTAATTTTTCGATATCAGGCTTTTGTGAACCTACCACAAATGCGCTAATAACAAACGCGACAGACAAACCAATCGCTATGGCCATAAACACTGCAATCGGCAAATATTCGCTTAAGTACGTTTCCATTATCTTATTCCCACACCGAAGCGATCAAGGATGAACGACACGTGTAACGTTTGCTTAAGCTAACAGGCCCAAAATTGCAAGACGCAAAGGGCTGGTTTTCCTCACTTCAGAATGGCTTTTCACACAAAATCCAATGAAAGACGTTTAAGACTGAACAACCTTCATAAATCTCTCTTTGATTACAACCGGATCCGTATCGATAACCGGAACTTTGATATTGCCTGATTCACACTTACAGACGATGATCGTCATCTGGTCACCGTCAAGTGCTGCTTTGACAGCGTCAAATGCATCTTCAGCTTGACATTCGACAACATGATCACAACCACAAGCTCTCGCGACATCTGATAGTGACGTTTTCATTCCTGAATAAGTGGGCTGGTCACCGGTTGACCCATAACTTCCATTATCGATAATCAACAATATAAAATTAGAGGCTACATTATTGGCGATGGTTGGCAGCGTTCCAAAGTTCATCAGAACGGACCCATCACCATCAAGGGCAATAACCTTTTTATCCTGTGCGAGGGCAAGGCCCAAACCGATTGAGGACGCCAATCCCATCGTGCCAAGCATATAAAAATTGCTAGGCTGGTCATCTAGCAGATGCATTTCCTGACTGGGCAACCCAATATTTGAGACCAGGAGCTGATCAGAAATCAGCGGAATCAGTGTTTTTAAAACATCACTTCTAATCATTTCCTTAAGCTCCCTTCCAAAACGTTGCATCCATTAACACAGCAACCGGCTTCTTTGACATGTAGCAATAAGACAGAATGTCTGTCAGCTCATCAACATCCTCTGGTTTATGAAAATGGTAAGTTGGAATACTCAACTGATTTAATAGTGCTTTAGTATGGACAGCCATTTCAACCTGACAGGCCACAGGTTCACCCACCTCGCCGCGATAACTGATTAGCATAGGCAACGGCATCCGATAAAATTGAATCAATGTCGCTAGCGCATTGATTGTCACACCTATTGCAGTATTCTGCATTATGATAGCAGGCCGTTTCCCCCCCAAATAGGCACCGGCACATAAACCCATACCCTCGTCCTCACGATTTGCTGGTATGTGATATATATCTGGCGCTTCGTCGATTTTTTCTATCACGCCTGCAAGTTGTTTGCAGGGCACTGTGGTGACAAAATCAACATTATTTTTCACAAGCGCATCCATTATGACATCATTGACCGACATCTGCTGTCTCCTTACTTTGCCTAAAACCGTCGCTTAAAGGACATTGGCTAATGAATGTCATCCCCAATACCTACACTTTTCGCGACATCATACAGATAAACTGAAAACAGAAAAGTAATTTCAATAAGATTGGATGCGCAGTTGCAATATGTCATCTGCGCGTTAGGCTAAAGACCGCACCTAAAGGAAATGTTTATGACTATAAAAACTCCCTTCTCTCTATCAGGAAAAATAGCTGTTATTACAGGTTTTGGCGCTCCCAAAGATGCACTGAGCAATGGCGGTGCCATTGCTCGACTGTTTGCAAAGCAGGGTGCTGTTATTGAGGGCCTTGATATTTCAGCAGAGGACGCACAGAACACAGTTGAGGCAATCAACAAGGCAGGAGGGCAGGCTTTCTTCACATCTGGTGATGCTACTAGTGAGGCAGATATTGATAGCTGGATAAAATCAGTTTTGCAACGGCATGGCCGGATTGATATTCTAATCAACAATGTCGGCCAATCCGAGCGGCTTACCCCAGGAGATGCAGATACCAACATTTGGCGTGCCCAGCTAGCTCTGAATTTGGACAGCGCATTTTATTGTACGCGGGCCGTTTTGCCGGCTATGATCAATGCTGGTAAAGGGGCTATTGTAAATATTTCATCTGTTGCCGGCATTCGCCATCTGGGTAAACCCCAAATTGGTTATAATACTGCAAAAGCGGCTCTTCAGCAGCTCACAAAGACATCTGCCGCCTTGCATGCAAAAGATGGTATCCGCATGAATTGTGTCCTGCCTGGACTCATGAACACCCCCATGGTCAGACGGATGGCTCAGAAATATGCTAGCGGCGATTATGAAGGCTATGTTGCTAAACGCCATAAGCAAGTACCTATGGGCCATATGGGCGCTCCAGAAGATGTGGCGCATGCCGCCCTTTATCTAGCCTCTGATGAGGCTGCCTATGTGACCGGCGCAGAACTCGTTGTGGATGGAGGCATCACAGCGATGATCCCAGAGTGAGAGTTTGTAATCTCCGTTTAGGTTAAGAAAGGTTGTGTAATGTCAGATTACCATATTTATGGCAGGCCGTTTGCTGGATCACTTATCGCTGAATTTCTATTCACAGCTGCAGACTGCCCATATACCATAAGTTTTCCAGATGAGACTGAACGCAAGACAGCTCAATTTTTAGCTAAAAACCCAACAGGCCGCATTCCCGTTCTAGTCTGCCCTGAAGGGCATAGCATGTTTGAATCACTCGCTATTGTTCACCATATCACCGAACGGTTTGACGGGCTTGCACCAACCGCTTCTAGTGCAGACAGAGACCGTTATTTATGTCTGATCACACTTCTAGCAACAACTGTCTACCCAGCTTATCACCGGCAACATCACACACGTTATTATGGGCTCGAGGATGGTTTTGAAGGCATCAAAGCCAAAGCACGCGAAATGAATGATACCCTGTTTGATTATCTTGAAGACCAAATTTCTCCCTATTTGCTAGGTCAGAATGTTTGTGCGGCTGATTTCTATCTTTACATGCTAACCAGATGGGACCCACAAAAAGACCAGATGCTTGCAAAACGGCCAAAGCTGGCGGCTTTCTGTAAACAGATGCGCGGCCACAATGTGGTTGAGACCGTGCTAGCCAAACAGCCGCGAAAAAAGTAACCGTTTGACAAAACATCTGGCGGTATGATTACATCTCAGCTAATCAGGCTTGAATCCTTATCAACTC
Organism: Alphaproteobacteria bacterium UBA2954; assembly: GCA_002348585.1. Classification (GTDB taxonomy): domain Bacteria; phylum Pseudomonadota; class Alphaproteobacteria; order Puniceispirillales; family Puniceispirillaceae; genus JADHLI01. The sequence goes on from DEBO01000033.1 coordinate 7,880, forward strand.
GGCCTATCATCGCCCTTATGCACGCCTCGTCTTTTTCCGCATCGTCAGTCCATGACCGCTCCTATTCTTGGTTCAGACTGACCGTTACTCTTATTATTGCTATATTTGCAAATGCAGGCATGTGGGCCGTAATTACGATTATGCCTGCCCTAGAGACAGATTTTGAAACCGCACGGTCCGTTACTTCTCTGCCTTTTACGTTAAATATGATCGGCTTTGCAGTTGGTAATTTGGTCATCGGCCGTGTTATTGACAGATTTGGTGTAATCATTTCTGTCATTTCAGCGGCTATGGCCAGCGCAATCGCCTATTATCTGGCAAGCCAGACACAGAATTTTCAAATGCTGACAGCCTTTCATCTGCTGTTAGGTTTTGGTACTGCAGCCGGTTTTGGCCCGCTGATTTCCGATATTTCACACTGGTTTTTAAAACATCGTGGTATTGCTGTTGCACTGATTGCAAGTGGCAATTATCTGGCAGGCGGATTGTGGCCACTATTTTTGTCAGATATCCTCCTCGAACAGGGTTGGCGGGAAGCCTACCAGATACTAGCTGCTCTGACTTTGATTGTGATTATACCCCTCACCTTGCTGCTGCGCCGCCGCCTGCCTAATGCCGCGCATCAGCAAGCCTCTGCCCTTGCTTCAGCCAACAGTGCAAAAATCAACCTATCTACACGCCCTTTACTTTTATTATTGGGAATAGCTGGTATTTCTTGCTGTGTAGCTATGTCAATGCCACAGGTACACATAGTATCTTACTGTGTAGGGTTAGGATATGGTCCTGCTGTTGGCGTCCAGATGCTGTCTGTGATGTTGTTGGGCGGCGTGGTCAGTCGCATTGTCTCAGGCCTGATTGCAGATAGGCTAGGTGGCATAAAAACTGTTCTTTTGGGAGCCTCTTTGCAATGTATAGCGCTGGTGATGTATCTACCGTTTGACGGAATGATATCACTATATGTAGTCAGTCTTGTCTTTGGCCTTTCACAAGGCGGTATTGTGCCAGGCTATGCCGTAATTGTGCGCGAATATCTTCCACCGCGTGAAGCTGGTGAACAGGTCGGTTTTGTGATCATGATGACGATATTAGGGATGGCTCTTGGCGGCTGGTTATCTGGCTGGATTTATGACCTGACAGGTTCTTATCAACTGGCTTTTGTGAATGGGATTGCCTGGAATTTACTGACCATATTGATTATCGCCGGGCTTTTCTTCCGCACGCTGCCACCGGCAAAGCTTAGGCAATGTGAACCAGCCATGAAATAGGTGCCTCAACGTTAAAAGGAATGCAGGCAGGCTATCTGCACAGCCAGGCTTTCATTTACTGCATGTGCTAGTATCTTTAGAACTAACGCGAAATGATACTCGCCTAGCAGAACACGAAGCCAACCCTGCTGAACAGAAAGACATGTGCCATGATCTCACCCCCTTAAAGCTATCATCCTGTGCCCTTGCATGCACATCATCATCTTCCTCCGGAAAAGGCGTAGACAGAAGCTGAGAGTTTCTTAGAAAAAATGTCAAAACGACATTCTATCAGGGATTTTTCTGACGTTGATGTTGATGAAAACGTCATAAGAACGGCAATCAGTACAGCTGCACGTGCCCCGTCTGGCGCAAATCAGCAATACTGGCATTTCGTAGCGATAAAAAATGCTAAAATAAAATGAAAGATACGAGACGCAGCAGAAGCAGAAGAACTGGCCTTTTACAATGGCGGTGGCGGTTATGAGTGGCTAAAGGCTCTTGAGCCAATTGGGACAGGTCCTGACAAGCCGCATATCACAATAGCCCCATGGCTTATTATTATCTTTGCTCAGGCTTATGGTCTGCGCAATTATGGCACAAGATATAAACATTATTATGTTCCAGAAAGTGTGGGTATCGCCTCTGGATTCCTCATTACGACTCTGCATAATTGCGGCCTTAGCACGCTGATTCACACGCCTAACCCATTGTCTTTTTTAAATGAGGTCTGCCAAAGGCCCAAAAATGAAAAGCCTTTTATGATTATACCTGTTAGCTATCCGACGCCGCAAGCCACAGTTCCACAAGATTCACTTTACAAGAAAACCGAGCAGGAGGTTTTATCGGTGTTCTGAAAAAACCAGAACCATCAATTCAGAGAGAACCTTGGATTGAACTAAAGGGAAAATAGACCTTTATTTTGATATTTTTGGAAAGGGTTATCATCAAGTCCAAAATGTTCTCTCAGAACCGTTTCATAAACTGTTCTGTAATCAATTTCGAACTCGAGATTGTTATTCCTCAACCTACCTAAATTAGGAACTTCACCAACAAACCCACCTTTTAGTTTGCCGCCCATCAGAAAATGTGGGGCGGCCATCCCATGGTCAGTTCCCCTGGAACCATTCTCCGCAGCACGCCTACCAAATTCGGAATACGTCATAATCACCGTGTCATTCCATATTCCAATATTTTGGAGCGCCTGAACAGTTTCATAAAGAGATTCATCTAATTCTCTCAGCAAATCTCTATGCCTCCAGAATTGTTCTGAGTGAGTATCAAAGCTGCCAATAGCAACTTTTAAAACTGGGATATTTACGCCTTTTGATAGTATATTGCAGACCTTGCTCAACTGCGCACCTAGATTACCCCGACCGACCGACGAGAATCTATTTGCACCAGATAACTTATTTTGGATTTGTTTTAATTTTTCACTATTTTGCTTTCGTCCCTGCATCAAGTCCGCAAGTAGGCCAAAAGTTTCAGGAACAGGAACTGTCTGGTCACGAGCCTCCAATTCTGCAGCCGCAAAACCAATGGAATTGGGCCCATAAAATCCATCTAGACCACCGCGAAACACGTCACCAGATTGGTCTAAGTAAATAGCCTTTCCATCCAAATTTCTCTGGTTCCCTATCAGATCTAAAGAATCATTGAGCCATCCGTTACGACCTTTTGCCTTTCCGTCTCCTCCAGTTTCCCAAAGTTCAATAGAACGGAAGTGAGATAAAACAGGGTTGGGATAGCCCAGATTTTGAACGATTTTAAGCTCACCTGTTTCGTAAATTTTAGCCAGTCCTTTTAAACTAAAATGAAGTCCAACATTTTCACTAATCGTCAAAATGTCTTTTTTTGGTATTCCAATCGAAGGCCTCAACTTGTAATAATTTCGGTCGCTATACGGAATTACCGTGTTTAATCCATCATTTGCGCCTTGCAGTTCTACTAATATGAGATACTTCGAAGCTATCGCTGCATTCAAATAAGAAGAAGGCAGAAGAGAGAACAGGGATGTTGCACCAAAGAATGACAACGATTGACGCCGTGTGTACTTCATTTTAGCTGGTACCCTTCATGTCCTAACAAGTTGAATGCTTCTTCATTCTTAAATTTTATATTTAATTCTGGGATCAAAAGCTGAGAAAGATTCGGGTTTGTCTCTGAACGAACCAGTTTACTGCCATCAAAATTTTCACTTAATCGCTTACTTGAATTCGCCCCTTGTCCGACGATTAAATCACCTGTTCGTGTCAACGAGCAGTTGAACCTTTTTATATTCGATCTTGAACCATGTGGGCTATTCGGCAATGAGAAAACTTTCACAGGAGCGTCCAATCCATTTTGCGTTTTTAACTGTCCAAACTCTACCTCGTCCAACCTTTCAAGCAACCAATTCTGCGCGTCTTTGTTTTGAAGAAGATATTTAAAATTGGCTAAATTTTCGAGAGGGATTTTCATAGACTGAAGGAGTCTTTTCATCAAAAGTTGGTCTTGTTTTTTCTTTTTTCTAAATTTCTCATGTGGACCGTGGGGAAAAGATGTTTCCCATCCTCGATGCCCATCCCAGTCACTAACCCAACCATCATTGTAATTACTTATTGCAGCAGGATGGCTTGACCCCTGTTTAAAACCAAGTCTATTAATATTTTTCCATTCCTGTTTTTGCTTAGAATTTACATCTGTTCCAAAACGAACAGTTATTCCATCCCATTTATTGCCCATAAAAGAGACATTGTAGAATGCAACGTTAATATCGCCGTATTCTCTTGTTGCAAAATCACTAGGAATCCAATTAATAACCATTGTTTCAGCTAAAAACTGCTCCTCAGCACCTGAAGCAAAAAAATCCGTCAGGGCTTGTTGGTATTCTTTTGATATTTTTACTATATTTTCAGCTCTTTTTTCGAGCCTCTGATGCATTTTTTCTCTAGTAACTTCATTAGTAACAGCTTGTTTGCTCTCTTTATCTAACCTACTAAAGTATTTTGGGAGTTCTGTTAATCGGCGCTCAAGACTCTGGCCAGCAAGCCATTCCTTACCTTCAGGCCATCCAGCGATGTTTGGAGGGTTGAATAATGATTGGCCGAACTTTTCTGCAGCATTCACTGCCCACGAAAAATCCGTTCCATCATTGCCAGCCGTACCAAGGGTTCTAATAGTCCCAAAAATCAATTCAATTGGGCTTTTTACTAGGCTAAGTTTGTTTTTTTCATCCCAAAATTTCTTGAGACTTAAAGTAGCTTTTAATAGAGCTTTGATTTCAAACCCACTTTCTTTAAAAGCAGTCACTAAATAGGCTAAGTCTTCCTTATTTGGTTCGCTAAGTTCAACATATTCAGCGTAAAATTTGCGAGCTATAAATTCACCAAATGAAGGATGATTTGAAATCAATTCTATAAACTGTTCAATATTGGAATAATTTTTGCCGAAGGCTGAAAAAGTACCCTTTGTTACTTTAGAATTAAAAACCTGAAATTGCTCTGTAACATAGTTTATACCATGACCCGAAATAGCTTTTGCTAGGTTCTTGATATCGTTTTCGGAATAGGCTCCTTCACCTAGAGAAAATAATTCTAAGAATTCTCTGGCCAAGTTTTCATTGGGATTCTGGACAGTACTTTGTTCGTTGTTCAAGTACACTATCATACCCGGATCATAAAAAGATGCAGTGAGAAAATATAAAGCATTACCGCTAGAATTCTTTCTTACAATCTCAAGGTGCTTTGCAAAGGAATGCGTTTGATTATAGGAATCAAATGCAACTGAAAAGTGATCTAACCAAAACAAAGCTAATCTTTCAAATTGCGGTGTTGAAGTTTCAATGATTTCTTTTGCCCAAGCAATTTCCAGAGAATTTCTAAATGTTTTTATTCTGCATGAATGCTGTTCTCGTTCCAAACCTTCTTCCATGAAACTAACCGGCGTCATTTCACTAAACCACAATGGCATTTTAAAGCCATCAGAATGGTTCTCCAATTCAGATATGGCTTTTTCAACTGCTTGCCGTCTAGTTAAACCAATCCATTGGGAAACCCTATCTAAAGGAGCCCCAATACCTATTCTTCTTTCAAAACGAATAGCGTCAAATTTCGACAGCTTTAGGTCAAGATGGGACGAATTAAAATCACTTAAATTAAATATTAAATCTGGTCTCTCAGCAGGTTTTTCTGTTTTTAAGTTTCCAGATGAAGAGGATATTTGACCACCTTTAAATTTTACTGCTGCTTCTGCTAATCCTGTAAAAATTAACGTGATTATGATTAATATAAAAATTTTCAAAACTTATTTCCCTAAGTCTGGCTTACTTTTAGAACCCCCAAAGGGTTCCTCATTGTAAAACGGATTTTTAAAGTATTCATACTAGTTTTTTGCTTGATCTAGTATTGTAAATTTAAGTAGGGACACCACTCGTTTGCGCAGTTTCAACCTAAAAGGGTACTTAGGGGTAATATAGTAGCATTTGTGCTAAATACTGCCCATCGTTTACCACCTATTCCCATAGAAAAACTGGAACAAGTTGGAACAATCAGCTGTACCGCTTCATTTTACTTTTGTTTTGTTTAAGCCCAGCAAACATATTTTAGTTTTTTTTATATCGCCAACGATAACGAGGGGGTGTCGGACCCTTATTTCGACCACCTTGCTGCATTTGCTCGTAACCATGAGCCATCGCGCCTACTGAACGTGACAAACAGAACAATCCCCTGGCTAGTTCGGGAGAAAAGCCTAGTTCTACGTAAATTACAGCTGTTGCCCCATCAATATTCATGGGCACCGGCTTACCTTTTATATCAGCCAGAACAGTCTCAATTTGCACTGCAATATGCATAAATTCACCGGAAACATCGCCTCTGTCACGTGCTTCTCTTACTAATGCCATTAGACGGGGGGCACGTGGATCGACAGGCTTATGAAAACGATGGCCAAACCCAGGAATATAGGGGTTGATATCCTGTCTGTATCTATTCAAATAGTTCGCAATCTTACTGGCACTTTGGTCTGGTTCCGCTACTAAATTATGCAAGAGACTCACAAATTGTTGACCTGCGCCGCCATGCACATCGTCAAGCATATGTACAGCTGTCCCCATAGCACCATTCAGCCCTAAACCGCATGTGACAGCCATTCGCGCAGCTGCGATGGATGGAGCTTGCGGGCCGTGGTCAACTGAGGCAACAAGCGCAGCTTCAAGTAAATTGGCTTCTCCTTTAGTCGGGTTGCTTCCCCGGAGCATCAACCAAATCATTTCTGCAAAGGACAAATTACCGATCAGATCTTGAATTGCTCTACCTCGGATATCAATACGGCCCGGCTCCATATCTATGATGGAAGTTGTCCACCAATCTGTTACATCACTCATATGACACCCTCCTGCCTAAACTGCTCTATCGCTTCACCATCATATCCCAGCTCGCGTAAAATTTCGTCATTATGTTCCCCAATTAGAGGCGGAGGTGTGTCAACTGAAGCTGGCTGCCCATCGCTCTGAAACCCTGTACGCATAATAGAAATAGACTGCTGAAAACCCAGAACATTTTCGAATTCAGCCAATAGGCCACGGTGCGCGATATGAGGATGCGCAAGAATCTCTGGCACCGTCATAACCACACCCACTGGCACACCAATAGTAGTTAGTTCAACTTCCCATTCGAGAGCTGACTTCTTCTTAAGGTGGGGCTCGAGCGCAGTAATTAATTCATGACGATGTATTTTGCGGTTATCGCGGGTGACAAAACGGCTGTCCTCAGCTAAATGCGAACAATTAAGATGAGCAATCAAAGCCAACCACTGGCGTTCCTCATTGGCTGCAATATTGATCAGGCCGTCAGATGTCTGGAACGTTCCAGATGGCGCCGAAGTAATATTCTCATTTCCTTGCTGAGCAGGAATGACACCTCCAATAAGGTAGTTTGAAACCACCCAACCCATGGTAGTCAGCACAGAATCGAGCATAGATACATCAACCATCTGGCCTCGGGGGCGCTTATTGAGAGCAGCAGAAATGGCCATAGCTGCTGTTAACCCACCAATTGTATCTGCCAAAGGAAAACCAACCCGCAGAGGCTCATCCTCCGGCTTCCCGGTAATGCTCATGACGCCAGATAAACCCTGAATAATTTGGTCGTATGCTGGGCGTGGGCTCAGGGGCCCAGTTTGTCCAAAGCCGGAAATTGCACAATAGATAAGCTCAGGTCTGAGTTGTTTCAATTCATCATAAGCAAGACCAAGGCGGGCCATCACGCCTGGCCTGAAATTTTCAACAACCACATCAGCCGTTCGAACTAGCTGAAAGAAAATCTCCTTACCTTTATCAGATTTCAAATCCAGAGTTAGAGATTTTTTTCCTGCATTCTGAGCCAGAAAGGAAATACCCATCTGCGCATCGCTCAGTTGCTTATCCGCGCCAAGCTGGCGAGCCAAATCCCCTCGACCAACAGCTTCCACTTTAATGATTTCCGCGCCCATGTGTGCCAGTTGGTGACAGCAAAACGGGCCTGCCAAAACATTGGTTAGGTCGAGAACTCTTACTGCTGAAAGCATTTATATCTATCCTGAATCTAGTTCTTTTGACGCCTTCCTTGACCGCATGGCCGGCAACACAATCAGTAACACAGCAATGCCCAATAATATGGCTGTCATTGGGCGCTCCCAGATAAAGCTAACCCCATCATAAAGCTGGGTTGCACGTGAAAAATTGTCCTCCAACATCGGCCCAAGGATAAAACCTATTAAAAGTGGGGCAAGCGGGAAAGAAGCAAAACGCAAAATCGTCGCCGCAACACCTAGCCCAACGAGGAACAATAACTCTGTAGCGTTATTCTGGCCGATATATGCGCCCATTAATGTGAAAAACAGAATAAACGGGATTAGAAAGGTGCGCGGTACCGTCAAGACTTTGGCGATGTAAGGTATTAGCGGTAGATTTAGAATTAAAAGTACAACATTGCCAATATACATGGATATGATGACAGACCAGAAAATTTCTGGCTGATCCTGCATCAGACGCGGCCCTGGTGAGACATTCAGCGCAATCAAAGCTCCCAAAAGAATCGCAGTTGTCCCAGACCCTGGAATTCCCAGTGTCAGTAGAGGCACAAATGAACCAGTACAAGCAGCGTTATTAGCACTTTCAGGTGCCGCTAGACCTTTAACAGAGCCCTTACCAAATTCCTTTCTTTCTTCTTCTGGTGCAATATTTCGTTCAACCGCATAACCAAGAAATGAAGCGATAGTGGCGCCAGCCCCTGGCATTACACCAATCAGAAAACCTTGCAAGGACTGCCGCCCAATCACAGGAGTAATTTTTTTTGCCTCGTCTTTCGTAATGCGCAGATTTGTGATGTCTGTTTGTTTGCTGCCTGCTTTACCAGACCGGCTGGGGTCAAGCACCAGTAACAATGTTTCAGGTATCGCAAACATCGCCATGGCTAGAGTGATAAATCCTATACCAGACTGCAAATCCATGATGGCCATGGTAAAGCGCGGCATATTAAACTGAGCGCCCTCCCCCACTGTAGCCAGCGCGAGACCAACTACCGTCATCAACAATGCCTTTGTCACCTGCCCAGAACCAGCAAAGGCCGCTATGGCCGAAAGGCCAACAACCATCAATGCAAAATATTCAGAAGAGTGAAATAGCAAAGCCACAGAGGCCAAAGCAGGAGCAAAAAATACCAGCAAAAGAGCCCCAACTGTGCCACCAGCAAATGAGGCTATCGCAGCGATAGTGAGAGCCTTTCCAGCCTTGCCCTGGCGAGTAAGAGGATAACCATCAAAGCTAGTAGCAACCGTAGAAGCTACACCAGGAGCATTTATTAAGATAGATGAGGTAGAGCCGCCAAAAACAGCTCCATAATATACACCAGCTAAAAGGATGAGCGCTGCAGCCGGGTCACCAATCGAAATCGCCACAGGGATCATTATTGCAATTATAGACATAGGCCCAAGACCAGGCAACATACCTATAAACGTCCCAATAATGCAGCCACCGATGACCATGAGCATATTCTTGACTGAAAGGGCGGTATACAGACCAAGCAAAAATCCTTCAATCATGGATAGCCTTCCTAACTAATGTTCAAAAATGCAGGAAAGGGAGTCATGTAAATACCGAGCACTGAGTCAACTAGATACCAGATCCCATAGCTTGCCATTCCAGATACAACAATCAGAAGTGGAAAACGACGCTCACCAAGCAGAGCCGCGCTCAAAGATAAGAATAGAAACGTCGCTGCTAAAAAACCTAAGCTGCGTAGTGTCAGCGCATAGATAACCATTCCAGAAATTAAAGTGAGCGCATTAAAAATCTTATAGAGACGCCAGTTTTCTACGATGATATCGTCAATAATTTGCCTATCTGTTTTTTCGATGTTTATCAGCACACATAAAGCGCCAAAAACGCCAATTACAGACAGAATTTTGGGAAACGTCGATGGCCAAACAGGATTACGCTGCAGGATCGGCGGCAACAAACCATCCATTTGAAAAAATGCTGTATATCCGTAGATCAGAAAAATGAGCGCAATAAATAGCGCCAACCATCTGTCCAAAGCCATCAATTCCCCCTTTAAAGAAAACAGGCCACCCAGCCAACTATTGTGCTAAGCGGCCTGAATTAGTGGCCTAATTTAAAGGAATCCAAGCTTTTTCATCAAATCACCAATTTCTTTTTCTTGGCCTTCAAGGAAGGTCATGAAATCATCACCCGGGTTGTGGATGTTTTCCCAACCGTTGCGTGCACGCACTTCTTCCCATTCAGCTGTTTTGTACATCTTTGAGATTGCTCGCTGATAGGCTGCCAGCTTATCTTTCGGCAGACCTGGTGCAGCAAAAAAACCGCGCCAGTTCACGAAATATGTGTCAATCCCCTGCTCTTTCATGGTCTTTGCATCTGGAAAGGCTCCGACACGGTTGTTCGATGTCACACCGATAATGTTTGCTTCGCCAGCTTTGGCCATTGCTACAGCTTCAGAAAAACCCGTTGACAGGGCTTTAATCTCACCTGAAAGCAACGCGGCCATCGCTTTACCACCAGCATCATAAGCAACATATTTCACCTCTGTCGGATTGGCTCCCGCGGCCTGCATCACCATTGCTGCAACAAGATGATCCATTCCGCCGGGCACAGAGCCACCTCCAATTGCTACACCAGATGGATTAGCTTTATAGGCCGCTACAAGGTCTCCCATTGATTTGATATTTGAATTCGAGGGGACTACAAGTGCTGCATAATCACCAATCGTGCCTGAAACCAGCGTCAAATCACGAAAATTATGGGGAAAAACGCCTGTAAGTGAACGAATCACAATTGGTGTTGAGTTCACCATCAATGTGCCATGGTTGCTCGCAGCATTTTCAATAAGATAACCAATGGCTTTACCACCACCTCCACCAGACATATTTTCATATGAAGCAGAACCAACAAGTCCTGATTTCGTCAGCGCTTCCCCTGTTCCGCGAGCTGTGCCATCCCAGCCTCCTCCTGCGCCACCTGGAATCAGAAAGTGAATTGAGTCCACCACCTGATGACCATCCGCTATCGCCGAACCAGCTAATCCTGTTGCCAAGGTTGCCGCAAGAAAAGTTCTACGTGCAATCATCCAAGATTTCATTTTTTCCTCCCAAAGAAAGTTAGTAATGTTAATTTATGAGTGTGTCGGGCCAGAAGTTCTTCTGCAAGTTAAAATTTTAATACAGGAATATATCAAGGTGTTTGACGCAAAGACAAAAATCCTTATCCCGGCAGGTGCCCTAGGCATTCCTTATGATCGAGATGCATTAGCGCGCGGGCTAAGCGAAAACCCTGATCTCATTGCAATTGATGGTGGGTCTACTGACAGTGGGCCTTATTATCTGGGCACTGGCAGAAGCAAGTATTCACGTAACGCCACAAAAGCGGACTGGGCAGATCTGATGGCTGCGAGGACCATAGCGAATGTGCCTCTGGTAATAGGGACAGCGGGAACTAGCGGTGCTGACAGCGCAGTTGACTGGATGTTGGACATCACACTTGAAATAGCAAGAGAACGCGGTGAAACACTTAAAATAGCAACTTTGAAATCTGGCCAGCAAAAGGAGAAAATAATTACTGCTTTTAACAAAGGGGCTATCACGCCTCTTGAAGGCGCTCCTAATATCGATAAGACAATACTGGATCAATGTACAAATATTGTTGCGCTAGCCGGTATAGAACAAATTCAGGCAGCCCTCTCTAGCGAAGCTGACATAATTATTGCTGGGCGTACAACAGATACGGCCATTATAGCCGCTCTTCCAATTGCAAGAGGTTGTCATAAGGGAGCTGCCTGGCATGGAGCGAAAATCGCAGAATGCGGTGCCTTGGCAACTACAAACCCTAATTCAGGTGTAATTTTGATGAGCTTTGATGAAACAGGTTTTACAATTACACCACTGGCGCACGATACATCTGCAACACCATACACTGTATCTGCCCATATGCTCTATGAAAATGCAGACCCTTATATCCTTTATGAACCCGGCGGATGGTTAGATGTGCGGTTAGCTCAATATACTGCCATAGATGACATAAGCGTGCGTGTGGAGGGAAGTGTCTGGCATGAAACCTCAAATTACACAGTCAAGCTTGAGGCCGCGAGACAAGCGGGCTTCCAGACGGTATCCTTCGTTCTTGTCCGCGATGCGCATTATTGCGCTCACATACATGAATGGGCAAACGCACTGAAAGCGTCGTTTGAACATAAAGCACAGTTGAATGGCCTTACAGAAACAAAATTAGAATTGCGCGCAATCGGACGAAACGCAACTCTAGGTCAGCTTGAAACTAATCATTCAAGTGATGGCGAAGTTGGCATTATGGCAATATTTACAAGTCTTTATCAAAAACAAGCAAATGAGGCAGCAAAAATGTTAAACCCTGATCTTTTGCACCTGCCGCTGACACCGCACGAACCTATGCCTACTTTTGCATTTCCATTCTCACCGCCAGAAATGGATCGAGGGCCAATATTTGAGTTTTGCCTGCATCATACTATGACTTTAAATGATCCCATGTATGCCTTCAGATTACAAATCATAGAAAGCTAGAAATGAAAAGCTCACCCAGGACAAATCTAGGGCAGATGGTTCGCAAAATTAGGTCAAAAAATGCCGGACCATTTTGGCTCACATTAGATATATTCTGTTTTGATGTTGAAAATTTTAACCTCATCCACAGCCAGCTCAAGACGAACAAAGTCGCCAACCTATTTCAAATACATGAATCAAAACTAAAGAGATTTGATATCCCCGACTTAAATGTCATTAAATTTAGCTTTCCGCGCCCACGCATACAAGGAAAAGCAATTGATACCGATATGCATGGGGCATCGTACGCCGCGCTTTTAGAGGAGTTAGAAATGAACTGAAGCTGGAGCAAAAAAACTTCAATTGGCAAAAATAGCCCTCAGCGCGCAAACGCCTAGGGCCAAAAAATTTTGTAACTATTTAATAAATAGGTGGCGATAGTGACGGGACCTGAACGCGCGGCCTCCGGCGTGACAGGCTGTTATTTTAGGGTAATCAGGGGTAATATGGTAGCTTTTGTGCTTAATACTGGCAAACGTTTACCACCTATAGCCATGCAAACGCGTGCACAAAGTAGCACTGCTAACTGTAATTAGCCACAATGAATTTCTACAGATTTTCAGTTTTTAGAACAGGTAAAAATCGAAATACCCTTTGCGAATTTTTATACATCAAAAAATGCTTCAAAAAGCAATATAATCAAATGTTTACGTTTTTTCCAAGGCGGGAGTTGAGTTTGCCTTGACAATTCAAACATTACCAATCAAATAAAACTGCAAAACGGTCAAAAAAATTCGTGTTTTTGGGAAAATAAATAATTACTCAACTTGTTGTTTTCAAACCATCTATATCATTTATATCACTTGCACGTAGCGGAGGGTGCGCCTGAAGTTGGTTGGATTCTTCATCCGAAAACACACGCGAACGAGTAAGAAACCTTTTTCCAGTAGGCCCCTCTACAGAGAACATCCCACCCCTTCCAGGCACCACATCAATTATCAGTTGTGTGTGCTCCCAGTAAGTGAATTGGTCATCCGCAATAAAAAATGGCTGGTCACAAATATTACCTAGAAATACATCTCTGGAACCCACTCTAAAGTCTCCTCGAGGAAAACACATAGGGGCCGAGCCATCACAACAACCACCAGATTGATGAAAGAGTAAGGGTCCATGAACTGAAATTAACTCCCCTATCAGTTCAACGGTTTTTTCAGTCGCAGACACACGATCAATCATTATAACACTCCAAAAGCACTGCCCCAAAAATCTGGGACAGTGCGTAATCTGTTTTTTTAAAAGAAACCGTCTGGAACCTCTGAGTAGGACACAAGAACATTTTTTGTTTGCTGATAATGACTCAGCATCATCTTATGCGTTTCTCGTCCAATTCCCGAGTTTTTGTATCCTCCAAAAGCTGCATGAGCAGGATAAGAATGGTAATTATTTACCCACACACGGCCAGCCTGTATACCACGTCCCATTCGATAGCAGATGTTAGCATCGCGAGACCAAACACCAGCTCCTAGGCCATATAAAGTATCGTTAGCTATCTCAATTGCCTCTGACTCTTCCTTGAAAGTGGTAACAGACACTACGGGCCCGAATATTTCCTCCTGAAAAATTCTCATAGAATTATTACCCTTGAATGCGGTAGGTTGGACATAATAACCTCCACCAAGATCATTGCTCAGAGTTCTTTGCTCCCCACCAAACAAAACTTCGGCACCTTCTTGGCGTCCAATGTCCATGTATGACATAATCTTCTCGAACTGTTCACTAGATGCCTGCGCACCAACTTGAGTATTTAGGTCAAAAGGTGTTCCACAGTTGAGTGCGGCCACTCTCTTTTTTACCATTTCCATGAATGGTTCATAAATATCTTCATGAATTATGGCTCTAGACGGGCAAGTGCAAACTTCACCTTGGTTGAAGTATGCGTGAAGAAATCCCTCTACACAGCGGGAAATGTAGTCATCTGAACCATTCATTATGTCTTTGAAGTAAATGTTGGGACTTTTTCCACCAAGCTCCAGAGTGACAGGTATCAAATTTTCAGACGCATACTGAAGAATTAGTCTTCCAGTGGTTGTTTCTCCTGTGAAACCCACCTTTTTTATCCTGTTGCTTGAAGCTAACGGTTTCCCAGCTTCAACGCCAAAACCTTGGACAACATTCACCACGCCCGGTGGCAACAAATCTTCAAGCAATTCCATCAGAACACAAATGGAGAATGGGGTTTGCTCTGCGGGCTTCAACACAACAGCATTACCGGCAGCTAGAGCAGGTGCAAGCTTCCACGCTGCCATCAAAATTGGAAAATTCCAAGGAATGATTTGTCCAACAACACCTAACGGCTCTGGATAATGGTAGGCCATCATGCCTTGAGCCGAATTACCGCCCCCTGATTGCATTCCGTCAATGTTTCCTATTGAACCCTCTTGCGCGCGGATAGCACCCGCAAAATACCTAAAATGGTCTACTGTCAAGGGAATATCAGCTGCGAAACCTTCTCTAATTGGCTTTCCATTATCTAGGGTTTCAGCAAGTGCAAGCATTTCTGTGTTTTCTTCAATTCGATCTGCTATTTTTAGAAGAATATTAGCTCGTATTGCTGGGCCAGTCCGGCCCCAGTCTGGAGCAGCAGCGTGTGCTGCATCTAAAGCTGCCTCTACGTCCGCTGAGTTTGATCTTGGGATTTCACAAATTACTTTTCCACTTGTGGGTGAGATATTTTCAAAATATTCTCCATTTTTTGGAGCAGTCCACTTTCCCCCAATGTAGTTTTCATATCGTGATTTGGGCATTAGCTTAGCACCCTCATCACCTGGATAAATAAAAGGACTCACCTGATCCATGATTGTCTCCCTTGGTTAACTAGTTGTTTTATTTTGTATGAAAACGATAATCATTGTCATTGGCTGCTGAAAGAACTAAACCATTATTTTCCAGCAGTCAGAAAACATTTTGATAAACACATAGAAGACGGATTTTAAAAATATTTTAAATCCATAGTATGCCAGGGACAAATGGCGGGAGCTATGAAGAATACATCATGAGTATTTTAAAGAATGTTAAGTCAATTTTTCCAGGCTTCCTTGTTACATTTTTGGTCGCTATATCAGCTAAGTTCCTATCCAATAATTACGGCGCCCCAACCATTTTATTTGCACTTCTGTTGGGTATGAGCTTACATTTTCTCTACACCGAAACGCTTTGCGAAAAAGGAATAGATTTTGCCTCCAAATATTTATTACAACTGGGAATAATATTGCTTGGGTTTGGTGTTACGTGGCAACAGATTGTCAAAATTGGTTTTAAACCCCTTTCAATAGTTTTGAGCGGAATAATTTTAACAGTTTTGATCGGCCCAATATTAGCTAGACTTTTGAATAGGGGTTGGAGGATCGGAATTCTAACGAGCGCTGCAGTCGCTATTTGTGGAGCCTCAGCTGCGCTTGCAATTTCGTCAATATTGCCAAAGAACAAATTCTCAGAACAGAACACCTTATTTACAATTGTATCCGTCACTACTCTCAGTACATTAACGATGATAGTTTATCCGTTGCTTGTCCGATATTTAAACATGGATGACTTCTCAGCTGGTGTTTTTCTTGGTGCTTCAATACATGACGTGGCTCAAGTCGTTGGCGCCGGATACGGAATATCAAAGACTGCTGGTGATACAGCTACACTGATCAAGATGGTGAGGGTCGCCTCCCTGTTTCCTATAGTTCTAATTTTGTTGTTCTTTTTACAAAAAAGGCCACAATCTGGTGCATTAACAAATCTTCCTATCCCATTTTTTATTGTCGGATTTTTAATGACAATGTTTTTTAATTCCACAGAAAATTTTCCAGAGAATTTAAAATTCTTTTTCTTGGACCTTTCGGCTTGGTGTATAGCCTTGGCAATTTCAGCTATTGGAATGAAAACTGCCTTATCATCGTTAAGACATGTGGGCTACCAAGCCATTTTACTGATTGTATTCGAATCTATATTTTTAATGACATTTGTACTCGTTTGCGTTCTTAACTTAATTTAAATCTGATAAAAAAAGACTGCATATACTTCAAACAAAGTCTCCGAGTTTAGCATTACAATAAGGCTTTATAAGTGCAATTTATGTAGTAAACTCAATGAAAACGAAGCCTTCGACAGATATTATGCTGCTCTTTTTTGGAAAACCGTTAGTCCTACCAAAAATCTTTAAATTAAAATATCCCCACCACTTAAACGCTAAGGGCTAAAAAACTAATGTAAGTTTTTTCGAAAAAGGTGGCGGGAGTGACGGGACTCGAACCCGCGGCCTCCGGCGTGACAGGCCGGCG
>DEBO01000144.1:0-7071 GCA_002348585.1 Alphaproteobacteria bacterium UBA2954
ATCTGAAAGGCAAAACCCAACGCATCTGCATAACGGCCTGCTGCCTGTTCCAAGGCAAATGCTCCGCCTCCAGCAACCACTCCCATCACAGCCGCAGCATGAATTAATGCCCCTGTTTTCATGTCTTGCATCTGCCTAACATTAGCCATAGTAAAGCGCTGTTCTACAGCTAACAGATCAAGCATCTGCCCTCCTGCCATGCCTCGAAAACCTGAAGCGTGAGATAGTAAATGAATAAGTTTTAATTGCGTGGTTGTGCATTCGGACAAGTCAGGTGCAGACAAAATTGCAAAAGCTTCTGTTTGAAGAGCATCTCCCGCCAAAATCGCCGTAGCCTCACCAAATGTAATATGGTTAGCTGCTGTGCCCCGGCGCAGCTCAGCATTATCCATTGCCGGCAAATCATCATGAATTAATGAATAGGAGTGCAACAACTCAACAGATGCAGCAACTGCCACTGGGCTAGAGCAGGCATCAGTGTGCATGCTGACTTGTTGTGCCATCCTAGCTGCTGATAGAACAAGGCTGCCCCGCAGGCGTTTGCCACCATTAAGCGCAGAGTAGCGCATTGCCTTTAGCAAATGCGGGGCGGTAGCCGTAGCTTCACATTTATCAAAATAGGTGGACAACCAGCCATCGATGCAGGCTGCGTCACGAGACAGAATAGCCTGAACGTCTGTCATTGAGGTTCAGATTCAAATGGTTGGACTGTTGCTGAACCGCCGTTTTCAGGCAGTTTTATTTTCTCAACTTTCAACCTGGCTTCCTCAAGTCTGGCCTGGCAATGTTGTTTGAGCAACATGCCCCGTGCGTAAGCGTCAACGGCCTTATCCAAATCTACAGTTCCGCTTTCAAGCCTTTCAACTATTGCTTCAAGTTGGCTCAATGCTTCCTCAAAACTGAGCGCATGTTCAGGCTTATCCAAGCCAGTCTCAAAATCAGTCATAATGGTTCTCGGCTTCCTTCAAAGCTCAGTGCTGTTCGTTTATGGTTGCAGCCAAGGACTTAACCATCTCAGATATACGTTTGCGCACCTTTAAACTTTTAATCGAATAATAGGTGCGCACAAGTTCAAGTGTTTCACGGCGCGCCATAGGATCGCGCGCATTGTCATCATCAAAATCGATATTCTCACCGCGGCTGACTCGGCGTGGAGATGAGCGCATGGTATCGTCCGTCATATCAGCAAAAAAATAACTGATTTGAACATCAAGAATTTGACTGATATCCCACAAGCGGGACGCGCTGATTCGGTTTGCCCCACGCTCATATTTCTGGACCTGTTGAAAAGTGATATTCAAAGATGCGCCAAGTTGTTCCTGTGACATCCCCAGCAACGTCCGGCGCAGACGAACACGCTTGCCAACATGCACATCAACAGCATTATTATTCGTTACCCTGAAATTTTTATCCAATGTAGAATCAGCCATTTCCACATTCCACAATTGTCACCCTTCACAGCCAAATTACCAAAGGTTGAATAACTGATGCATAAATTTTGTGCAACTATTTTTAAGATTTTACAAAACAAACCCGTTCTTAGTTTTAGCATGAAGTAAAAATAAATTTCTTAAAGCTAAAAAGACTGAAAAATGTTCAAAAATCAGATTTTTAAATCTGTTGGGCAATTTCGTCCAGACCACGCATCAACCGCCCAATAACTCCTGGTTCGAAAGCAGAATGGCCAGCATCATCAACCATACGTAACTGTGCCTGTCTACCCCATGCTTGGACCAATTCGTAAGCGGTAAAGGGTGGACAAATAACATCATGGCGCCCCTGAACTACAAAGGCAGGTAGATGACTGATAGCTTCGACCTGCTTAAGTATATGATTTTCAGGCAGAAAACAATTATTCGTAAAATAATGCGCTTCTAGTAACGCCAAACTAAGGGCGGTTTCGCCTGCATCTCTGGATACTGCTGCTAGGGTTGCACATGAATTTTCATAAGCTGCCCAAGCCTGTGCAGCGCTGAGAGCAATGGGCTTGGAGGGGCTAGTCAAGCGACCATAAAAAGCGGATAGCAAGTCATTTCGCTCAGAAAGGGAAACAGCGGACACGAATTTCCGCCAAGCTTCAGGGAAAAAGCGACCCATGTCATATAAAAACCATTCGATTTCAGAACGTGTACCAAGAAATACACCGCGCAGCACGAAGCCCAGACAGGCATGCGGATGCTGTATCGCATAGCTTAATGCAAGCGTTGATCCCCACGATCCTCCGAATAATATGAATTGCGGAATGTCTAGATAACAGCGTAAGGCTTCAACATCAGAGATAAGATCTTGTGTTGTATTCTGTTGAATACTGGCGAAAGGCTCAGAGCGTCCACAACCGCGCTGATCCATCAGAATTACACGATACCGCTGCGGATCAAACAGTCGTCTGTGTGCAGGCGCGCAGCCCGCTCCTGGACCCCCGTGTAAAAACAATACTGGGATTCCCTCAGGGTTACCAATTTCCTCAAAATAGATGTGATGTATCCCCCTTTCCAAAAACCCGTCATTGAACGGGTTTATTGGCGCATACAGCCCTAATTCGGAATCATAAGCGTGCACAGGTCCAGCCATTTCGATTCAGCCACATCTACAAAACTGAAGTCTAAGAGAACTGGGAAAGCAAATCCAGTGTGGATTCTCCAAAGGAAGACTTACTTTGTATTTCCAAAGTTTTCTGAAGTTTTTTCAGGGCGCGGTGTTCCAATTGCCTTACCCGTTCTTTACTGACACCCAAAATTTGGCCAAGCTGCTCAAGAGTGGCCCCTTCTTCATTTAGCCTGCGCTTTAGAATTATTAACTTTTCACGCGCACTTAATTCGTTTAAGGCTTCGGAAAGCCATCTCGATAGCACTTTCTTATCATGAAGTTCAATAACCACTTGCTCAGGGCTTGGCCTCTCATCTGCAAGAAAATCTTGGGCTTCACTCTCACTCTCTGTGTTTACAGAAGCATTTAGCGACATATCTGATCCTGATAAGCGTTGTTCCATTGTGACAACGTCTGTTACAGTCACCCCTATTGACTCCGCTATTTTTCGCCGACCTTCTTCTGATAAAGGGCCACCATCAGCCTCACCAATGCGGGCACGCAGGCGACGAAGCTTAAAAAATAGAGATTTGTGCGCAGCAGTCGTTCCAGTACGCACGATGGACCAATTCCGCAAAATATGATCCTGGATAGAGGCCCTAATCCACCAAGCGGCATAGGTAGAAAAGCGAAAGCCCCGATTTGGGTCAAACCGCTTAGCTGCCTGCATTAGGCCAATATTGCCTTCTTGAATTAAATCGCCATTCGACAGACCATAATGGCGATACTTTGAAGCCGCACTAACCACTAGACGAGCGTAAGCCATGACTAATTCGTGCATGGCTTGGTCATCATCATGGTCACGCCATCGCTTTGCCAAATTCACTTCATGGTCGCGACCAAGCAGTGGCTTTCGCATTGTCTTTCGAATGTAAGCGTTGTCCGCTTGTCGAATTTCCCCAGAATCATATGTAGCCATTAGCTCACCATCTTTTATTAACTTTTACGGTAAGGTGGTGTTGGCAGATCAAAAGCTCAGAAGAGTCCGTCAGAACATTTCATCAGATGGAAAGACAAACAGATTGTCAGGCCGCATCCATCATATCTTCGAGACGCACAGCGGCTGTTTCCTGATCAATCTCTTCAATCGCTGCAAATTCCCGGGCCAACCTTTCCAGAGCTGCCTGATACATTTGTCGTTCAGAATAGGATTGTTCAGTCTGAGGGTCGCGCTTACGCAGGTCACGAACGACCTCTGCAATATTGACAGGGTCTCCAGACTTTATCTTTGCTTCATATTCTAATGCGCGGCGTGACCACATTGTACGACGAACCCGTGCTTTACCTTTTAGAGTATGAATTGCGTCATCCATGTGCTTGCGTGAGGATAATGTCCGCAACCCCAAAGTCATCGCTTTTTCGAGAGGAACTCTCAATGTCATACGCTCCTGTTCAAACCGGATCACTAGCAATGTTATATCGACACCAGCAATATCGCTTTTTTCTGTTCCAATGATTTTGCCAACCCCGTGGGTGGGATATACAACGAAATCCCCATCTTGATAAGAGAATGCTTGTTTCTTTGCCATGTTTTTCAGATTCCAAACTCGTAAAGGAAAGCTGGGCCTGAGCAGCTTTCCATATGTCTGTTTTTGTTGATTTGGCATCCGTCTGCATAAAACGCATCGGCACCTCATCTTTTAGTGCACGAGTATACCACGGATCGAAAAGATTTCAAAATAAGCTCTCTTTAGTACGGTTGTAAATCTTAGTGTCCTGCACCTGGTGCTTTTGTGAAATAGGTTTCAAATTTACCTGTTTCATCGCGTTTGGCGTCTGCTTCGGGCAGGGCATCAATTTTCTGCGTGATGTTGGGCCAGATTTCTGCCATTTCCTGATTTAATGTTACCCAGACGTCTGCGCCGGGTTCAGTATCAGGTAATATCGCTTCAGGTGGACATTCAGGTTCACAAACACCGCAATCAATGCATTCATCAGGGTGGATCACAAGCATGTTCTCACCCTCATAAAAGCAGTCGACCGGACATACCTCAACACAATCTGTGTATTTGCACATGATACATTTGTCATTGACGATATAGGTCATGGGCCTGCTCTGTTTTTCGGATATGTCTGCTTCGGAATACGCACATACCGGGTGAGTATGTAGTGCACTTTTTCTCATCCGGCAAGGCCAAGACGGTCGCGCGCGTTCTGAGCGGCCAGACCTGAATCAACATCTGACACAAACAGTAGACCGGCCAGCCTGCGCATAAGCTGTCTTTCTATTTTATCCAGACGCCCATCCGCAAGCACAACCATCCAGACCATTTCCATGACACCAAGTCGTTCCTCATAGCCAGATTTTTTCCGCAGACGGCTAATCAGGCTGTGCAGCTCAATCCGATTTTCTGCCTCGTCAAGCGCATGGTCCAGAATTTGTTTCATTTCATCATCAGCTAAGTTGAACTGGCTGGACACACAATCAGAGATGAGCTGGGTTTCTGCAGCTCCAATAAGCCCGTCGGCTGCAGCAGCTTCCACCATTAAAGCGGTCACAACTTCAGCCAGATCGTGACTGAAGTCATTTTTATCTTCTGCATATTTTGGTGATGTCTGAAACCAGTCTGCAAATGTCTTAAACATTGTACTTATCCTTCTTGTTTATCTTGGAAATTGGCTGATTTATCGCTGTTTCCAGCGAGATCAGGAAAACGGATCTTTCAGCTTTGTTGTCTCACGCCTGTCTTTTTTGGTTGGCCGGCCAGACCCTATCAACCTGTTCTCAAAGTGGCTGTAATGAAGGCGCACTTCTTTATTGGTCTCCCGGGCTGTTGGGGGATCAAGATCTGTATAGAGCGTTGCAGCTTCTGCTGCCGGGCCGCGGCAATTACCAATCTCGTCAATCTGGATCACACGGATGTAGGGGCCTTGTGCAAATGTCAAAACTTGACCGATTTGGGCCTGTCGGTGCGGCTTCGATGTGACCTCACCATTGATTCGCAGCTTACCGGATGAGATCAGTTTCGTGGCTAGGCTTCGTGTTCTAAAAAAACGGGCATACCAAAGCCATTTATCCAGCCTAACCGTTGCACTTCCTATTCGATTGGCGTCTGCGTCCACCTTATACCTATGTTTTTTTCATTTTTTAAGAGTTGCCAAAACCGCGAAAGGCGAGTTTGGATCAGGTTGTTTCGCGCCGTGCCGCAGATGGGCAGGACTCTTTCTATGACCCTGTCTTGATGAAGACTTCGTTCTATTTTTATGGTTATCTTTATTCTGTGCAATCTGCTTTTGCTGTAGCCGCGGGGGGCGTTTTTTCTGTATCCGTTCAAACCGTGCAATAGCTGGTTTTTCCGGATCTTCTGAAGGCCGCTCACCCACCTGCCGGCAGCCAAGATCCTTGAGTATTAGCGCCATATCAATGCGACTCACACCAGCAAGAGACAGCATATCATCTGATATTTCAAAGATACCATCACGCGCTGCAGCCCGCACAAGGGCGGCCACACGTTCAACCATATCCACGCGCATGATCCGTGACCCAAGGCGGCGATAGCCTGCCGCCATCCAGAACCCGCCTGGCACGTCTTTTGCCTCGTTAGGGACAGGGAAAGATACCCGCCCTTCGGGCGGTGGTCCACAACCCGGAAAGGTCTGGTGATACAGACACCACAGTAATACACGCAAAGCAATCGGCGCTGGTTTCAGCATATCAGGAAGATATAAGGTCTCAGTACCTATCCGCAGACCAGCTTTGGCCAGAAGCGGCTTATCATTTTCTGTTGTTTCGTGAAGCTGGGCGGCCAATAGGCGGCGTTCAACCGTGCCCAGACCTTCGTAAATCTGCCAGAGCAGCCCCTTGGCCGCACCAGAAAACTGGCGCGGTTGCGCGGGCGCTTTTACCGGCGTCTTATCTTCAGCAGCGGGCTGTTCAACTAGCGCGGGAGTTTCTGTCTTTTCAGTTGCTGAATTTGCAACTGTTTCTGCTTCTTCAGTAGGGAACAGCTGGTCAGGTTTTGACAGCGCGACAAGCGGGGACAGTATCGTATTCACATGGTCTGTTATGAACTGGTTCAGGCGGTCGGCCATGCGGTTTTTCTGGTCTGTACTAAGTAAGTCACTGTCCCCAACCTCTGTCCGCGGAGCATAAAGGTTGTCGGCACGAATAAGGCGGCCAACAACCGCATCACGCCAGATAACCTGGCCTTTTTCATCAAGCCTGAAGGCCGGATCAGCGGATATCGTCAGTGCCGCCACTCGCCGTTCAATTTCATCAGGCAGGCCCTTGCGCGCCGCAGCCAGGATCATGGCTCTTTCGTCTGCGTCCCCACCCGATTCTGATAATGAAGGATGAAAGGCAAAGCCATCAAGGTGGCCAACCTCCTCGCCTTCAACCAATACAGTCCCATCCAGTCTTACAGATGCAATCAAAACCGTCGATTCCTTTAATCTTCGTGAAAGATGAGCTGCCCGCCTGTCTACAAATCGTTGCGTCAAACGGTTATGAAGCTCATCTGATAACCTATCTTCTATCGATTTGGC
>DEBO01000144.1:7412-7532 GCA_002348585.1 Alphaproteobacteria bacterium UBA2954
AGCTCTTGCCAATCTTGTTTTGAGTCTGTCCAGCCAGGTTTATGGGTGATATAGGTCCAGGTGCGGATGTGGGCAATACGTGTCATCAACGTATCTATATCCCCATCCAGCCTGTCCAGA
>DEBO01000171.1 GCA_002348585.1 Alphaproteobacteria bacterium UBA2954
CCAGCCGCCATTGGCGCAGTTGCAAGGTTGCGCACAGTCCAGGCCCGGGCTTCTTTAGGGCCAGCGGTAAAAAAGGTAAGCAGATCGAGCAGGTCATATCCTGCTCGGATCAGCCGGTTCAGCCCCGGTTCTTTGAGTCCTAAATCAGATATGAATTCCGCTGCTTCTTCATCAGATAATGTGGCTATTTCAGCTTCGATTGCAGCAGACACAATTACATAGGCTGCTCCTTCTTCTTCTGCTTTTTCAGCAACTTCTGCTGACAGGGTGTTGCCTTTTGCACTGTCGTGTTCAGATACATTACAGGCATATAAAACCGGTTTTGCAGTTAGCAGCTGATACTGCGGCAAGCGCAGGGCCTCAGTATCTGTTAATCTGTTGACCGTGCGTACCGGCAGTCCTTCTGACAGGCCTGCAAACAGCTTTTCCATCAGTGCCAAATCAGCTGCTGCCTGTTTATCACCGCCTCTGGTTTTCTTGGTCAGGGCTGCCATCCGGCGTTCTAAACTGTCCATATCAGCTAGCATCAATTCCGTTTCCACAGTTGCTGCATCACGGATAGGGTCAACTGAATTCTCAACATGAGTTATATCACTGTCGTCAAAACAGCGAAGCACATGAATAATCGCATCAACCTCACGGATATTGGCTAGAAACTGGTTGCCCAGCCCCTCACCACTGGCCGCCCCCCGCACAAGGCCTGCGATATCAACAAATTCCAAAAAGGTTGGGATCACCTCGGCAGATTTTGCAAGTTCTGCAATTTGGTTGAGCCGCGGGTCAGGGACAGCGACCCGGCCTGTATTCGGTTCAATAGTGCAGAATGGATAATTAGCAGCATCCGCTGCGGCTGTCTTGGTTAGTGAATTGAACAAGGTTGATTTGCCCACATTTGGCAAACCCACAATCCCGCAGTTAAATCCCATCTACTTGCTCCCTAACCTTCATCTGCCTTATGATTATCTGGTTTATCATTATTATGAGGGGCAGGGGAAAGATAGGCCACACGGGACGCAAAACCCTGCGGGTCACCTGTGGCCAAACGCTCAGCCTCGTCACTGACTGCAGCAAGCAACCCGTCCAGCCAGCTTTGATGTTCAGATGCAGTGAAATTCTGCAACACCCATTTATAAACGTCATTTTTTTGAGCAGGCCTTCCCACACCAATCCTCACTCGCCAGTATTCCTTGCCCAAATGGCGGTCAATATCGCGCAACCCATTATGCCCGCCATGCCCACCACCTTGTTTGACCCGGCACCGGCCTTCGTCTAAATCGATCTCATCATGAAAGACGGTGATCTGGTCTGGGTGCAGATTGTAATAGCGGGCAACATTGGCTACAGGCAGGCCAGACTTATTCATGAATGACAAAGGCTTTAACGCCCGTATCTTGACTGGTCCGATGCGGCCTTCGCTGACCGCAGATAAAGTGTTTACTTTCCATTCAGAAAAGCTGTAATCACGAACAATTTGGTCAAGTGCCATAAAGCCGACGTTATGCCGGTTGCCGGCATAACTTCGTCCTGGATTCCCCAGACCTACCCACAGCATTCTCTGTCCTCTTCTTTTTATGTAGTATAAAAGGCCAGACGCGCGGCTGCAGTCTAGCCTATTTATGCATAGCAGCTCTACAGCAGGTTGATGGGCAGGCTTATTCTTCGCTGTCTTCCGCTGCCTCTTCGCCGTCTGCTGCAACCTCTTCGCCGTCTTCATCCTCGTTCTTCACGCCGCCGCCTGGTGACTGCAAGGTGGCAACAGTAAAGTCACGATCGGTGATGGTTGGTGTGACGCCCTCTGGCAATGTGATGGCACTTATGTGAATTGAATCGCCAATCTTGACATCATCCAAATCAACCACAATCTTCTCAGGAATATCCCCTGCCGGACAATTGAGCTCAACCTCAAAACGGACGACGTTCAGCACGCCACCAATCTTCAGGCCAGGTGATTTTTCATGATTGATAAACTCAACAGGCACGCCAACTGAAACAGTTGATGATTTGCCCACACGCAGCATATCTAGATGCAGCGGCTCATCTGTTATAGGGTGCATCTGAATATCACGGGTAAGAACAGTTGCAGTGTTGCCTTCAACATTGATGTCTAAAAGGCGGCCAAAAATGCCTGGCTCATTAATCACTTTGCGGACCACCCGCTCTTCCATCTCAATGCTCAGTGGTGCTTGTTTATCGCCATAGATAACGGCTGGTATCCGGCCTGCGCGGCGTGCCGCACGGGCGGACCCCTTACCGACCCGATAACGCAGAGTTGCGTCAATAGAAGTATTTTCTGACATTGTTGTCATCCTTGTCTTTTTATTTGTTTTAAAAAAACATGCGCCCTTGCCTCCAGGGGTGCAAGCGACGCAATCAACCCTCTTTAGGCTGAACCGGGGAAAATATCAAGAAAAATCGATGCTGTGGGTGTGCTGCTGTTTCTATTGAAACAGACTGGAGACAGACTTTTCCTTATTGATTCGCATGATTGCCTCACCTAGTAGCGGAGCAATTGAAATCTGCCTGATATTCCGTGCTACTCGCATTGCTTCTGTGGCCTGTATCGAATCTGTTGTGACAAGTGATGAGAGAGGGCTTGACGCGATGCGTGAAACCGCCCCACCAGACAAGACTCCGTGAGTGACATACGCATCCACACTCAACGCACCAGAATCCATCAGTGCCTGAGCAGCGTTGCATAAAGTGCCGCCTGAATCGACAATATCATCAACCATGATACAATTTCGGCCATCCACATCACCAATGATATTCATCACCTCAGACACCCCAGCTTCTGGCCGGCGTTTATCAATAATGGCTAAGTCTGCATTCACCCGTTTTGCCAGCGCCCGTGCCCGGACTACCCCTCCAACATCAGGGCTGACCACTATCAGATTGCCATTTGCGTATTTTTCTTTTAGAGCAGTTGTAAACACTGGGGCAGCAAACAGATTATCTGTTGGGATATCGAAAAACCCCTGAATCTGGCCGGCATGCAAATCAATTGTCAGCACCCGGTCAGCTCCAGCCGTCGTTATCAGATTGGCCAGCAGCTTGGCAGAGATTGGCGTGCGTGGGCCTGATTTGCGATCCTGCCGCGCATAACCATAATAAGGCAGTACGGCTGTCACGCGGTGGGCAGAACCGCGCCGCAGTGCATCCAGCGTAACAAGCAGTTCCATCACATTATCATTTGCCGGGTAGGATGTGGACTGCACCACAAAAACATCCTCACCCCGCACATTTTCCTGAATTTCGACAAACACTTCCATATCAGCGAAGCGTTTTACATCAGCGCGTGTCAGCGGCATATCCAGATAGGCAGCAATAGCCTCAGCTAGGGGACGATTGGAATTGCCGGACATGATCTTCATCGCAGCAGCCTGTTATTTGTTACTCGGGACAGCTAGGGCATTACGGTCCTGTTTGCACAACACCGATGGCTGAACGCTCATGCAGTTGTGATAGCAATCTGACCCGCTTACCGCAAGGCAAAAAGGGAACATGCCCTCACACCATCACGCAAGAGGTGACTAGCCCGACCATTAGCAACCCTAAAAATATCCATAAATGCGGCATGAATTTCTCTCGTTTATCTTCCTAGCTTTGCGTGATCACAGAAATTAGACGTCCTGAATCCGGCTCTGACCTATGGGTAGCGCGGCGATGGCTAAAAAACAGCTCATCTTTATCATAGGTATTCAGTCCACAATCATAAACTTGGCTGAGACCAGCTTCCTTGCTGCGTTGCAGGGCAAAGCCAGGCAAGTCAAACAGCCATTTTTCTGGGACAGAGGGATCGGTGGTAAAACAAGTTTCCGCTGTCTGATGCCGAGCGGTAATCTCTACTTTCAGTTTAGGGCCGACCTGATAGTTGATTTGTTGGATTCCGGGGCCGATCACCATCACGATGTGATCTGGCGTTGCGCCTAGGTTCTGCATCGCGCTAACCGTAGCTTCGATGACGCCGGCCATAGCCCCGCGCCAGCCCGCATGCGCTGCCCCAATAACGCCTGCCTTTGGGTCACAAAACAATACCGGCAGACAATCTGCAGTCAGGATGGCCAGCCCGGTGCCGGCCAGGGCGGTGACATACGCATCTGCCTGTGGTCGGTCTCTGTAAGGGCCAGGGTAAGTCAGGGTCACACATTTCGGGCTGTGAATCTGATACAGCCCGGCCATCTGTGTCAGTTCAAGCCCCATTGTACCGGCAACGCGGCCTCTGTTTGCTCGCACCATTTTTTTGTCATCATCTGATCCCAGCCCACAATTCAGGCTGTCATAAATACCTGTGGACAGGCCGCCCTTGCGGGTGAAAAATCCATGCCGCACACCGGCTCGTTCTAGCGCTTGATGGCTGAAATAAACCGGACCGCCCGGGCAAGTCTGCTTCTGGATCATCTACCCTTCCTCTCACTCGGCTGCAGGCCTGTTTCACGCAAACTGGCAAAGCCGGCAGGCAGCCCTTCACCAGCAGGAACCAGCAAGGCAATTTTGAACAGCCCACCCATATGCTGAGGCGCGCAGAGCCTGTCAAGCGCGGCGGAAAGGGCTCTATCTCTCTCAGGATCATCTTCGCGCCGCAGCGCTTCTGCTCGCTTCTCAATGCCCAACTCACTCAAGAAATAGCTCTGTTCGACAGGCCCGACCAACCGCGCGCCTTGTGCTTCTGCACAGCGGGCCAGCGCCGCAAAATCCACGAGGTGAGAAATATCGCTGAGCCCCGGCATGTCCAGAACCGGCACCGCTTTGTGCGCGCGCACCGCTTGCAGACTGTCGTACTGCCGGTTCGCCTTGCCGTAATCACAGATCAGCACACTACCTCCAAACCGGGCTACATGCCGGGCCAGCCTTGCCAAAACAGCTTCAGATGCCGGACTGAACTCAGCCACACTGTCTACCGGCGCGTCAGCAGCCAGTTTATGCTGCCGCATCTCATCAGGGTGCAGTGCTGGCCCGTCACAAAAGACAAATTGGTCTATGTCCAGCCCAATCGCCCTCCAGACCCAGCCCTTGTCGCGCTTGATCGCCTGCCGGATTGCCAGCGCATCAAAAAATTCATTTGCCACCCCAAATAAAGGTACTTCAGGCAGGTTGTCTGCAGTTTTAGCCAGATGGATATCCAGCCCGCTGAAACGGCTGGTCAGTACACTGCGCAAATAGGGGCTGGTTTCCAGAAAGGTGACTGGGGCAGTAGCCATCTGCGGGCAGATCTGACGCCAGCTGCGATGCATATCTTCAAAAAGTGTGCCGCGGCCCGGCCCTGCTTCAAAAATCATCATCTCATTAGCATCTGGACTGCCTGACAATTCCCACAGCCAGGCCTGAAAGGCGGCCAGAATTTCGCCAAACAGCTGGCTGATCTCGGGGGCAGTGATGAAATCACCGTCCTTGCCAAACCGGTTGGCTTCAGCATAATAGCTGTCTTGTGTTGTGGTCATTACCTTGTCTAAAAACAGTTCCAGCGGGAGCGGCCCTTCTGTTTTAATATGAGTTTTCAGACGCTCAGCAAGGCTCATGCCAACCTCTGTCTTGAGCACCAAACGAGACCCAGAAGACCGACTGTGATCATGGGTAGACATAAAAGCTGACCCATGGTCAGGCCAGCAGAAAACACACCTGTCGCCAGCAGGCCAATATGGGCATCAGGTTCTCGCACCAGCTCAATCCCAAATCGAGCCAGACCATAGCCGGCTAGGAAGCAGCTTAAGATGAGGCCATGTACAAGTTTCTTTTCTAGCTGCCAACGGCGCAGCGCCCAGACCACACATAACAACATAAGCCCCTCAAGACTCGCTTCGTAAAGCTGGCTGGGGTGGCGTGGCAGCGGGCCGCCGTCAGGAAACACCATACCCAGCGGATGATCGGTTACCCGCCCATATAGCTCACCATTGATGAAATTAGCCAGCCTGCCGAAAAACAGTCCCAAAGGCGCCACCAGCGCTACCTCGTCACCGATCGCTAGCGCTCTCAGCCGGTAGCCGCGTGCGCACCATAAGATAGCCAGAATTACCCCAGCTAGTCCGCCATGAAAGGACATGCCACCTTCCCAGACTTTTAGAATATCCAGCGGCGCTGCAAGATAGGCAGCAGGATTGTAAAACAGAACATAGCCCAGCCGACCACCTACTAGTATCCCGATAAGGCAGGCATTCAGCAACCCGTCCAGTTGGTTGTTGTCCAGAACAGACTGACCGGCCCTTATCTGTCGGCGCATCACCCACCAGCCGCCTATCAGCCCTGCCACATAGGCCAACGCATACCATCTGATTTGCACGGGGCCCAGTGCAATGGCCACGGGGTCTATCGCTGGGAAGGTGAACAGTGTTTCGGTCATCTCGTTATGCGTCCTGTATAATTGGCCACAGCACTGGCAAGCCGCCCGGGTTGGCTTGTTCTGCAGATATTGGCATTCTGGAACAGCATGCTATATATCATATTAGGCCTGATGGGCAGTTCAGCCATGCCTTATATCTTTATGGTTGAGGTTAGCTGAATTGTCCATATGGTCTGCATCGTCCATTGAGGGCCAGACGCTTCATATTCAAGGCAGGCTGTCTTAACTTTCAAGAGTTGTCTGTCACAGGAAAGACCAGAGTTATGAAACAGACACGCAAAACACCTTCTTATATTTTCCTTGATTTGGCGCAGATGGCCAATGGGGCTGCTTCCGCATTGGGCAATCTGCGATCTGAAATTGATGTGATTCGGGCCGGGCGTGCAGATCGGCAGGCTGCTGCCTCAGGGTCTGTTCCGCGTGAGGATTTCGATGCTGCTCTCAGCCGTATAGAGGCCCTTGCGGCGCGAATCGCCTTACTAGAGGCCCGTCTTGATGCTCTGGCACATACCCCGGTGACGACAAAAACTAAATCCGCCCGGCCCGCGAAAGCAAAATCAGCAAAAAAGGCAAAAAAAGTCTGATCAGTGCCGACTCGTTGCGAATGCTTAATTTTTTGTAAATACCACAAGAAAATGTGGTCTAGATTTGTTAAGACCCCTACATTTTGTGTTGAATTCATCTGGCAAGTTTGTCATTTTCATCCAGGTTGATGCTCCTGTGCTGTCAGGGTTTATGACCGCTCAGCCCTCGCGCATTAGAACGGTCGAAGTAAAAGGGCCTGACAATGAAGGACAGATCGTCTGTTAACTTTTCCGAACTGGGTGACCCGATTGAGCTGGTTGCCCGTTTTGTGGTTCAGCAGGACTGGTATTTAAAACAGACTCACGCTAATGGTTTGGTGGTGGACGTTCCTGGCCAATGGGGTCATTATCAGCTGCGAGTTGACTGGCAGGAGAACTTACAGGTTCTGTGTGCGCATGTCATGCTTGATTTTCTGTTTGACGATGTGCCGGCAGTACGGTTGGAAACACTGTTATCTGAACTGAATGGACATCTTTTTCTCGGCCATTTCCGGCGGTCCTCTGACAAGCGCCAGGTTCAGCTTTATTATGTGCTGCCGCTGCGCGGGGCAGGTGGAGCCACGCCTGAGCAGATTGAGGATGTGGTCGATATTCTGCTGGGCCAGTGTGAACAGGCTGCCCCTGGTTTTGCTCAGCTTGTCTTTGCCCCTGACCGGCAAGCGTTATCTGCAGACCTTATTATGGTTCCAGTTGCTGGCCAAGCGTAAGCCTGGTTTCTATGTTTCTTGGCTGATTGATAAGAACGCTTGATTTGTATTGAGCTCAAACGCTATTCTGCTGGCGGTCAGACTTTAGGGACGTAGGCCTCGCTGCTGAACAGATTAGGGTGAATGTGATGGAAATCTGCCTGATTGGATGCGGAAAAATGGGGACGGCGCTGCTTGCAGGCTGGCAACAAGATAGCCAGCTTAAGGCGTCATTTACAGTGATTGATCCTGCCCTTAACGGCTCACCGGATCACCAAGCATCACGCTATCTGCACCAGCTGTCTGATTTGGAAACCGGCTATCAGCCAGATCTTGTGGTTCTAGCTGTGAAGCCGCAGATGATGGCATCTGTCCTGACTGGCCTGTCTGGTCTAGGAGATGAGACGACCTGTTTTCTGTCTATTGCCGCGGGCCTATCAACAGCCCGGCTGGCGATCCAGCTGGGGCGGTCTGCCCGCTGGCTGCGAGTGATGCCAAATACCCCAGCCGCTATTGGTCAAGGGATTTCTGCTTTATATGCCGCGCCTGATGTGCCGCTGGAGATGATCAACCTGTCCCGGCAGCTGATGGGCGTGGTTGGTGAAGTTGTTGATCTGGCGGATGAAGCCTTAATGGATGCGGTCACGGCGCTGTCCGGCTCAGGCCCAGCCTATGTGTTTCTGTTAGCTGAAGTGATGGCAGCTGCAGGCGAGAAACTGGGGCTGCCTGCAGATCTATCTGTTCATCTAGCTCGTCAAACGGTATGTGGGGCTGGGGCGCTGATGGCCGCCGAACCAGCCACAGAGGCAGGACAGTTGCGCCGCAATGTTACATCTGAAGGAGGAACCACCGCAGCTGCTCTTGCTGTGCTGCAGGCCGATGATGGGCTGCAGCCAGTCTTCGACCGGGCTTTGCGGGCAGCCCGTGACAGAGGCCGAGAACTGGATAGTTAAGCAACATGCACCCATATCAGATGAACAACACAGAGAATGATATGGCCTGCTTGTAAAAAGGCGTTTTAAAAGGATAGTGTAATGACAGATTTTGGGCATATTGCAGCTGACCAGATGGACCAGGCCCTGTTTGCAGCGCTGTGGTTTGCCCTTGACCAGCAGCCGCTTGGGGTTATCAGCCTTGAACAGCTGGCGGATGAAGCCAGTTTGGCAATCACAGATCTGTATGTTCGTTATGCTGATAGCGATGCTGTTTTGCTGGCCGCTCTGGGTGCGCTAGATGCGGCTGCGCTTCGCCAGTCCGCCGATGATTTTGCTGATGTACCTGAGGCATCTGTCCGCGAAAAGCTGCTGGAAGGGCTAATCAGCCGGTTTGAACTTTATGCTCCTTTAAGGGTGCAGATGAATGCAGTTCACAGCGCTGCCCAGCGCAATCCTGTGTTAGCGGCCTGTCTGTTGGCGAGGCTGGTAGATATGACAGATCGCCTGCTGTCCTTATGTGGGGATGAGGTCACTGGCTGGCGGCGGCAGGCGCGGATTAAAGGAATTGTGGCTGTGCTGCTGCGAGTACGGCCTGTTTGGCAGTCTGATGACACAGCTGATTTGTCGCTGACCTTAAGCAGCCTGGATAAAGAACTGCGGCGGGCAGCGGAATGGGCGGTATCTTTTCGTGTTCTTGATGCTGCTGATCTGGATGACGCTGACGCACCCCAGACCTCAAAACAAGAACCAGTTTGAAAGCAGAAACACAAAAATACCTGATGTTAAGCAGGTTAGGAGACATTTTGAACAGGAATAAAAGGCAAGCATTATGACATCAGCAAAACCACAGGTAAGTTTCGATCAGTTCCTGGATGTGG
Organism: Alphaproteobacteria bacterium UBA2954; assembly: GCA_002348585.1. Taxonomy (GTDB): domain Bacteria; phylum Pseudomonadota; class Alphaproteobacteria; order Puniceispirillales; family Puniceispirillaceae; genus JADHLI01. The sequence goes on from DEBO01000171.1 coordinate 9,418, forward strand.
ATATCCGCGTCGGCACAATTATCACTGTAGAGGACTTTCCGGAGGCCCGCAAACCTGCCTGGAAGCTGACCATTGATTTTGGGTCAGATATCGGGGTAAAAAAAAGTTCAGCTCAGATAACAGATCTTTATGATGCTGTCAGTCTAAGAGGGCTTCAGGTGATGGCGGTGGTTAATTTTCCGCCGCGCCAGATCGGCCCCTTCATTTCAGAAGTACTGACCCTCGGCTTGTCAGATGCTGATGGTGCTATTGTGCTGCTCATCCCAGAACGCCCAGTGCCCGATGGCGCACTGATGCATTGACTAAGACGAACTCTATTGTAATTTCATACAGGTAGCAGGATGGTTACGCGCAGACCGCCCAGCGGTGAGTCTTTCAGTGTTAGCTCGCCACCATGGCTAAGGATGATATCATGTGCTATCGCTAGGCCAAGGCCTGTGCCGCCTGTCTCTTTATTGCGCGAGCCTTCCAACCGCACAAAAGGTCTTAGTGCATCTGCACGCTGGTCAGGTGGAATGCCTGGTCCGTTGTCATCGATAAAGATGTATAGATTATCGTCACGGACCTTGAGTCTGATTTCTGCAAAACTAGCATAACGTAGTGCATTGCTAATTAAATTATCAAGGGCGCGTCGCATGGCTTGTAAACGTATTTCCATTATGGGAACGTGTATTTCTGGCTTTTGCCAAGCCAACTGCCCAATTTTCAACTTTTCATATTGGTTGATCATTTGCTCAAGTATTTGGTCCAGTCTCACTCTTACAGATTTTTCTCTACCCTCGCCTTTGGCAAAGGCAAGATAGCCATCAATCATTTGTTCTAGCTCAGAAATATCCTCATCGAGTGCGGCTGTCTCCGCTGATTGAGGCATAAGCGCTGTTTGTAAGCGCATACGTGTCAATGGTGTGCGCAGATCATGGCTTACTCCGGCTAGCATGGCGGTGCGCTCACTCATCTGTCGAGTAATTCTGTGTCGCATCGCCTGGAAGGCACGTCCGGCCAACCTGACTTCCCTTGCACCGCTTAACTGCCAATCTTCTGTCTCACGGCCCAACCCAAGTTGACGGGCGGCATTAGCCAACTGCCTAATAGGTTTGATTTGGGCCTGCATAAAGACCAAAGCGATACAGAACAAAATTATCGAGGAGCCCATTGTCCAGCCAAGAAATGCCCAAGTTGTTGACGATAGAATCCGCTTCCTGCCTGCTAGGATGCGAAGCACCCCGTTAGCCAGTTGAACATCAATGGCAATCAAATCTGCTGCACTATCCAAGTCAGCCAGCCATGGAAACTTTAGCCTTCTGTTGAGATTTTCAGCAAGCATTTTTGCAGCATAGCCGGTTTGTTTGACTTGTGGGCTTGTTGGATCAAGGATCGCCCCGTTGCTGAAAATCACGGCAAATCCAAAATCTCTCTGCGCACTAGTGCGCATTAGCTCGAGTCGTTCATCATCAGGCTGCCGGCCGGTCTGACGCACGACATGATCAATTTCTCCAGCCAAGCTCCCAGCCATCTGTCGTGTAACTGAATCCCAATGCCGTTCATAAAAGATAAAGACGGTAACAATCTGAACCAGTATCATTGGTACCAAAATAATCCCCAACATACGTCCAAAAAGAGTCTTTGGCATAAAGGAGCGGAATTGCATGACCTATCCTTTTATCAAAAATATCAACATTTTTTTAATAGTAGCACTTCAGTTTGTTCGCAACATCCAGCCTTTCCCACGCACAGTCTGCAAGAATACAGGAAAACGGGAATCACGTTCAAGTTTTGTGCGTAGGCGGGCGACGGCCACATCAATCGACCGGCCATTCATCCGACCCTTTAGGCTGTCTGAGATATTCTGACGGGACAGCACCTCATTCGGGGCGGCTGTAAAACAACATAACAACTCCTGTTCTGCAGTGGTGATGTGCACCCGAAGCCCGTCTTCCATTAGAATCTGTCTGTCTGTATCATAGCTGAACATACCAAAGTGTACCAGGCTTGGCATTTCTATTAGCTTCTGACGTGCTAAAATCCTCTTGATGCGCAGGATCAACTCACGAGGTTCAAATGGCTTGGCAACATAATCATCAGCCCCTGTTTCCAGTCCGGCAATCCTGTCTTCTGTTTCATTTATAGCGGTCAGGAACAGCGCTGGCACAGAAGATCGTTTGCGCAGGTCTGCCAAGAATTCTGTGCCGGTCTCTTCTGGCATCATCACATCAATAACCAGGAGGTCAAACATCGTGCCAACTAGAAAGGCACGGGCTTCTTCGGCACTGCCTGCTGCGGTGACTAAAAACCCACTTTCAGACAGGAACCGCTGTAATAGATCTCGCAGTCGTTCATCATCGTCAATAACCAGAATATGTGCTGCTGACATATCTGCTTTTCCTGTCATCAGTCGATATGATCTGGATATTGCTGGCGCAAAGCGGCGCGTATCTCATCATCCAGAAGGCTGCTCAGCACTTTCACAAAGCCATCCACCGCAGCTCCGCCTCTGGCAGAATAGGCAGCGGCAAATCTACGACACTGCAGGTCGGTCAGTTTTGCTTCTAACGTCTCACCTTTTTTCGTTAGGGACAATAGGCGCTGACGTTTATCTCGCGCCCCTTGTGTCTGCTGAATATAGCCGGTGTCGATCAGGTGGCTTAACACGCGGGACAAGCTCTGTTTTGTGATTTTCAATATAGCAAGTAAATCAGATACGCTCATTCCTGGCTGCCGGCCAACAAAATAAATCACCCGGTGATGCGCTCTTCCCAGGTCCAAGTTTGATAACACCTGGTCAGCTTCGCCGGTAAAATCGCGATAGGCAAAAAACATCAATTCAAT
>DEBO01000176.1:0-1428 GCA_002348585.1 Alphaproteobacteria bacterium UBA2954
CATCTGCCTGAAGGGGGCCTTTTGCCAGCCTTTATTGAATGGTCACCTGGGCCACATCCCAGTACTGCCCATAAAGATATGGGAATTACTTTAAAACAAGTTCAGCTAAACCACCCTGACCCTGAAAGCCTGACAGCTATGCTTGCAGCCCTTAAGGTTGACCATCTTGCTTATGTGGGACAAGGAGAGTCTGGCCTGCGTTTTGTTCTAGAGACCCCAAAAGGCGAGGTCGTGCTGGACTAATAGGTGGAAAGCAAACCAGATGAATGGACAGAACCTTTATCCTTATCAGGTGTTCAGATGTGATGAGACAGATGCTGCTTTTCTAAGACGGGCAGATTTGCCCGCAGACCCAGAGCAGTTCGGCACCGCACTTGCTAAAACCGTCACACACATCAAAAACACTGCAGACACCCCACATTCGATTGTATTGGTCAGCCTGTCTGAGGAAGACGGTGTTGACCTTGATTATGAGGTTGTCTACCCAGCACTGACAACAGAAGGGGCTGCAGAGGCATGTTTGTCCGTTCTGGCAGGGGCAGGCACTTTTGCATTAGAGACAGGGTTGGTCAAAAAAGTTGGTGGGGAAGCTGAGATCTTCGTGAAGATCATCAATACAAATCATAAATGTGAGCTGCTTTTCGCGCTTAAAGACGGGCGGCCAGATTATGAAGATGAAGAGACTGCCTCCACAGGTCAAGGGGCGGCAGCCGCAGTATTTTGTCTGCTTCATGGCCTGTCAGGCGCCATATGTGGCGGCATTATTCCCAGCGGACATATGCAGGATGAATTTGAGAGCATTCAGGCCACATGTGTGGACAATGGTGTGCCAGTAGTCTGTTTACGGGCCGATGATTTTGGCCTGAATGAACAAAAAACTGCTCAGCAGCTTAACCAAAATGAGGAATTCTGTCAGCGTTTAGAAGCAATCCGTATAAAAGCAGGCATGGCTATGGGGCTAACAGATGTTTCAGAAAAGTCTGTACCGCATCTGTGTCTAGTCAGCAGCGGCCCAGAAGAGGCCAGTTTGCGTGTGCACAGCTTTACCCGTTCAGTCTGGCAACCCTCAACTGACCATCTGGCCGCTCTGTCTGTTTCAGCTGCCGCGCTTTATACGAAAAGTGTTCTTCATCATTTGACCCCTCTTCCTGAAGGGCTAGCCAGACAAATTCAGATTATATCAGAGTCTGGCCAGATAAATGTCCTCCTAGAACTGAACCCTAAACGGCCAGGTGTTGATATTTTGCGAGCTGGCTTTATACAAACTATAAAGCCCGTCTAGCTGAGAATGACCAACAACAACTCTCAACCAGAGAGCTGTTTTTGCGAAAGACCAAGTATCTGACGGGCTTGCTGCGGCGTCGCAATAGGACGTTCATAGCATGCACATAGCTCTGTCACCCGCTTCACAAGTGCTGCATTTGACGG
>DEBO01000176.1:1770-3631 GCA_002348585.1 Alphaproteobacteria bacterium UBA2954
GCAAGCGTATGTTTATCGAGCCTGATATTATCTTCTAAACCAGTGCGAGCATGCCCACCTGCAGCTATACACCATTCATTAACCTCCAGCTGATGTCGACCAATGCCAGCTGCGCACCATTCACTATCTGGCAGCAGGCGCTCCATTGTTTTTATGTAATAATCAAACACATCCCGGTCAGCTGGCATAGCATTCTTTACCCCCATGACAAACTGCACATATAAAGGTCCGTTAAGCCGTCCATCTTCGCGCATAGCTGCAGCCTGATGGATATGAGAGAGATCAAAAGCCTCCAACTCTGGCTTTATCTTATACTGCTTCATTTCAGCTGCCAAAAAATCCACAAGGTCTGGTGGATTCTCATAAACGCGATTTGGAAAATTATTCGACCCAACAGTCAGCGAAGCCATATCTGGGCTCAGCGGCAACATGCCACCACGTTCGCGTCCAGCACCAGACCTTCCTCCTGTTGAAAACTGAATAATCATGCCTGGACAATGCTTTTCTAGGCCTTGTTTTAGTAATGCGAATTTATTTGGATCACTCGATGGGCTCTCATCATCATTTCGCACATGCGCATGACAAATTGTGGCCCCAGCTTCAAAGGCTTCCTGTGTGCTTTCAATCTGCTCAGCCACAGAAATGGGTACAGCCGGGTTCATCTCTTTGCGAGGCAATGAGCCCGTAATTGCTACACAGATTATGCATGGATTTTGCATTTCTTGGCTCCTCACTGAATTTCAAAATAAACCTAAATCATGCACGGATTACTCATATTGAGCAATTTTTTTAAAAATGTAATTTATAAAACTTTCTTTGCGTTGTAGCTTCCAGCCAGTTTTTTTAACGGAAGAAACTAAATCAGATGTTTAGCTTAGATTATTTAGTTCATGCTGGTGCATTATTATTTCTCATGGGATTTATAGTTCGAGATCAGCTTTTACTTCGTGGTTTTATCGTAATTGGCACTATCTTTTACGTTATTTATTATCTGCTCCTGCCAGAGCCATTATGGTCCGCACTCTCATGGAATAGCCTTTTCATAATCATCAATTGTGTAATGATGTTTTTAATTTATTCGGATCGAGCCAAATTCTCAATGACCAAAAGAGAAGAAGAGCTTTACGGGTCATTCTACACCCTTTCCCCTGGCGAATTCAGAAAGCTTATGAAGATAGCAACTTGGTTCAATGCAGAAAAAGAAGAAACAATTACTACTTGTGGAGAAGTGCCCGATAAAATGTTTTTCATCCTTGAAGGCACTGCATCAATAAAAAGGAGGAAAAAAACATTTAAAGTAGGCCCAGGGGTTTTCATTGGCGAATTAGCATTTTTAACGAAGAACCCTGCGACTGCTAATGTGTGCTTAAACAAGCAAGCAAAGGGTGTAAGCTGGAATTCTTCAGAATTAACAAGGTTATTGGCAACACGACCACAAATGAAAGTCGCCTTTGACTCTTTGCTTAATAATGATTTAGCCTATAAACTTAGCAACGACTCAAATAACTCAGGAGGTCGAAATGAAGCGTCTGGGAGCCGTCTTGCTGGCTGATGTAGCCGGTTATTCGAAAATGATGAGTTATGATGAACCTGGAACCCTGCAAAAAATCAAACAATTTTCTGAGCAAATACTTCGCCCTTTGCTTGAAAAATATAGAGGGAAGCTCATTAAGAGCTTGGGTGATGGCTGGCTCCTTGAATTTAATAGCGCCTCCGAATGTGTAGAATTTGGACAACATGTCCAAAGAGCTTTGAATGAAAATAAATTTTTTAATCTTCGCATTGGCATTCATGTTGGAGATGTTGAACATACGGAAAATGATATATTTGGTGATGCAGTAAATATTGCGGCACGCTTGGA
>DEBO01000150.1 GCA_002348585.1 Alphaproteobacteria bacterium UBA2954
AGAGACAGTATGATTGGCTCTGGCCTACCTATCTGCCCTGCAGACAGAACTGTGCAGAAGGAGGACTGAATGGCAGGGGCAAAGCTTCCACCCTCTGCTGAACGCAGGGCGCATGATATGGGTGGTCAGCCTGGTGGGCCTGTGCCTATAGACCCGCAAGGCCAGCCTGTTTTTGCCCAAGACTGGCAGGCCCGCGCTCTTGCTGTCACAGTTGCTGCAGGCGGGTTGGGGAAATGGACTTTGGATGAATCACGGCATGCGCGTGAACGTTTGCCTGCAGAAGATTATATGGCATATGGCTATTATGAAAAATGGATGGCCGGGTTGGCAACGCTTCTAGTTGAACATGGTCTGGTCACCATGGACGAGCTGCGGTCTGGTCAATTAGCTGCTGGCGGCAGACAAAGGGCTGGACAACATGACCCTGTGCCCCTAACAGCGGCACAGGTCAGGGGCGCTCTTGCTCGGGGCGGCCCGTCTCGGCGACCGGACAGAACGCCGCCGCGCTATGCCTGCGGCCAAAAAGTTCAGGTGTTAAGCCCTGAAAGTGCGGCACGCCAGCCAGGTGGTCATACACGTCTGCCTTCTTATGCGGCATATCAGACAGGGGTTATTATCTGCCATCATGGCACCCATGTGTTGCCTGACAGCAACGCCCATGGATTAGGGGAAACCCCAGAACATCTTTATGGAGTGTGTTTTTGCGCGACTGAACTTTGGCCGGAACAGGTAGGCAGCACAGATGAAGTTTGTTTGGATTTATGGGAATCTTATCTTGTGGCATTAGATGAATGACTAGACAAACAGGAAAGGATATCACACACCCCTTTACTGATGCACCTGCGTTTTCTGCTGTCTGGCATGCCCAGCTTTTTGCCTTGACCACCAAGTTACATGATCGGGGGCTTTTTACATGGCCACAATGGACAGCGACATTTGCCCACCACATTCAGGCCCAGAGAGATGATATAGAAAACAATGAAGATACAGAAGACAGTTATTATCAGGCTTGGATGGCCGCTTTGGTCGCCTGCCTTGAAGAGCAGGATATCACAGATGTCAAGCAGCTTCAGCTGATGCAGGACAGGTGGGCATCTGCCTATTTGTCCACACCGCACGGCCAGCCTGTTAGCCTGCCAGAAACAAGCTAAGAACCCCCTGTTTTCAGTGGGTTTTTTAGGCAATTATCTGTTTTTGTGCAGACAGGTCAGGTCTGCCATGCTAGAATCTCGCCATCTGAATATATAATGAAAGGAATGAGGACATCATGGCTGAGATGATGCCCCAGAGCGCATTGGTTCCCGACAGTGACTACATCATTATTGGTGGCACAGGTGATCTGGCTCTTCGGAAAATTTTCCCAGCCCTCTTCTGGCGGTTTCTAGACAATCAGGTAACGTCATCTTTCCGTCTGATAGCCGCTGCCCGTCAGGAAATTAGCAAGAAGGACTTTGCAAATCGGCTACGTCCTTTTTGTGAAGAGGCGCTGTTCCATGCTGATAAAAAAGATACTGATTTTGAGTCGTTCCTGAAGCTTGTTCATCTGGTGAAACTGGATATCCTGTCTGGCGAGGGGGCTGATAGGCTGGCCACGCTGGTCCACGAAAAAGCAGCAGCTAACCGGCCGTGCATTTTTTATCTTGCGGTTGCTCCGTCTTTGTTCGGGCCTAGTTGTCAGCTGTTGAAATCAGCTGGCGTTGTGCTGCCGCAAAGCCGTTTGGTGGTCGAAAAACCGCTTGGTCATGATTATGCATCTGCAGCAGCTATTGGAACTGAATTGCAGGCTGTATTTGATGAAAAGCAGATTTACCGAATTGATCATTACTTGGGAAAGGAAACCGTTCAGAATCTTATGGCGCTGCGGTTTGCTAATGTCATTTTTGAATCACAATGGAATAATGCCGCGATTGACCATGTTCAGATCACTGTTGCTGAAACGGTTGGAGTGGGCCAGAGGGCTTCTTATTATGATGACAGTGGGGCAATCCGGGATATGGTGCAGAATCATATTCTGCAGCTAGTTTGTCTGGTGGCAATGGAGCCGCCAGCTCATTTTGATGCAGACCAGGTGCGTGATGAAAAGCTTCGAGTTCTACGCGCGCTGCGCACCCCTGATATGGGTGATGTTATTCGGGGCCAGTATCAGGATTATGAGGCTGAGCTAGGTAAATCCTCCAATACAGAAACCTATGTTGCCCTGAAACTGTCGGTGGATAACTGGCGCTGGGCGGGGGTACCATTTTATGTTCGTACGGGCAAGAAACTGGCCACACGGGCCAGCGAAATCGTCATCACCTTTAAGAGCAAACCTCATGACATTTTTGCCAATGGCCGCAACCCTGCTGAACAGGATGACCTCCCGAACAGATTGATCATCCGTCTCCAGCCCGCAGAGGGGGTGAAATTGAAGCTGATCTCAAAGGAGCCTGGTCCTGGTGGGATGCGCCTGTTTCCGGCCGAGCTAAATCTGTCTTTTGATGATACCTTTGGTGGCCGCCTGCCGGATGCCTATGAACGGCTGCTGATGGATACAGCCAGAGGCAATCAGACGCTTTTCATGCGTCATGACGAAGTGTTGGCAGCGTGGGCCTTTATTGACCCTGTTTTACGCGAGACGGCTGAGCAGCCACCTGCTTTATATAAAGCAGGTACATTCGGGCCAGTAGATAATTTATCAGGACAGGGGCCGTCTTTCTGGATTGATCCGCAGAGTGATGTCCAGAGCGATCGGCCGAACAATCACGGTTAGACGGGAAAGGGGCTGCCTATTTATGTCTTATCTTCATCCCCGATTAGCTGAAATTATCAGAAGGATAGAGAGCAGAAGCCGTGTTACACGCATAGCCTATCTCGACCAGATTGATGAAATGCAGAGTGATGCGGACAGTGACCGGAGGAATGTGTCTTGTTCCAATATGGCCCATGTTGCGGCTGCTGCGGGAGAAGATAAGGCCGATATTTTAGCACAGTCGGATACATTAAAACCCAATATCGCTATTGTTACAGCCTATAACGATATGCTCTCTGCCCATCAGCCCTATGAAGGCTATCCTCAGCTGATTAAGGCAGCGGCCCGTCAGGTCGGGGCAACCGCCCAGGTGGCTGGCGGGGTGCCGGCAATGTGTGATGGGGTGACACAGGGCCGACCAGGCATGGAACTATCCCTGTTCAGCCGGGATATTATAGCCCTGTCCACAGCTGTTGCGTTGTCTCACAATGTTTATGATGCGGCCCTGTGCCTTGGGGTATGTGATAAAATTGTGCCCGGCCTTGTGATGGGGGCACTGGCTTTCGGACATCTGCCGGCAATTTTTGTGCCTGCCGGACCGATGTCATCTGGTCTGCCAAATGCAGAAAAAGGACAAATCCGCAAAGCCTTTGCCAGAGGGGAAATTGGCCGCGATGTTCTGCTGAAAGCAGAGAGTGCGGCATATCATGGCCCAGGAACTTGTAACTTTTATGGCACGGCAAATTCAAACCAGATGCTGATGGAGGTGATGGGCCTTCATCTTCCGGGTTCAGCCTTTATCCATCCGCATTCTGACCTGCGTCATGCACTGACTATAGCAGCCACCCATCATGCCGCTTCCATTAGTTTGCGATCGGGAACGCCAAGGCCAATTGGAAAATGCCTTGATGCGCGGAGCTTCGTAAATGCGATTGTGGGCTTGCATGCGACTGGCGGGTCAACTAATCATACGCTTCATCTACCGGCAATGGCCGCGGCAGCAGGAATTGACCTGCGTTGGCAGGATTTTGCTGATCTCTCTGATATTGTGCCGTTGCTGGCCCGTATCTATCCGAACGGCCAGGCAGATGTAAACCATTTCCAAGCAGCTGGCGGGATGGGTTTTGTGATCCGTGAATTGCTGGCTGCCGGCCTGCTTGATGGCAGTGCGGCAACTGTTTGGGGCAACTGCTTAACTGATTATGTTGTGGAACCAAAACTGGATAAAGATGGGCTGGTCTGGTCGCCGGCAGCCAAACAGACATATGATGCTTCTGTGCTGCGCGGCGTGACTGACCCTCATGCCCCAACAGGGGGCCTGAAAATGCTGGAGGGGAATTTGGGCCGGTCTGTGATTAAGGTATCTGCTGTCTCTGCGGACAGGCATAAAATCTCTGCTCCAGCACTGGTGTTTGAAACTGAGGCACAAGTTAAAGAGGCTTTTGCAGATGGCCAGCTTGAAAAAGACTGTATTGTGGTGGTGCGCGGTCAAGGCCCACAAGCCTGTGGCATGCCGGAATTACATAGTCTTACACCTTTACTGGCCAACCTTCAGGATAAGGGTTTTGCGGTTGCACTAATCACAGATGGCCGGATGTCAGGGGCGTCAGGAACAGTGCCGGCAGCGATACATCTCTGTCCGGAAGCTGTGAATGGCGGGCCAATCGGTAAAATTAGAGACGGAGATATGCTAATACTTGACGCTACCTCCGGCATATTGACCTGTCAGGATGATCTATCAGAACGGGATCCTTATATCCCCAATCACCTGCCGCAGACAGGCTTTGGCCGGGGACTCATGACACTCTTCCGCGAACAGGCAAGCGATGCCGAACAGGGGGCAGGTCTTGCTGTGCTGACAGATCGTCAACAGGAGACGGACCTATGATCATTCATGATATTCTCAAGTTGGGACCGGTAATGCCGGTGATTGTCATTAGTTCAGCAGACCAGGCAGAACCGCTGGCAGACGCACTCCTTGCTGGTGGAATCCGGACAGCGGAAATCACCTTGCGAACCCCAGCAGCTATAGAAGCAATCGAAAAGATGGCAAGAAACTGTCCGGACATTATGGTGGGGGCCGGGACTGTTCGAACAGCTCATGATGCGCAAATCGCCTCTGATGCGGGCAGCCGTTTTGCAGTCAGTCCTGGGACAACACCATCTATTCTTGAAGGCTGCCAGAATGCTGGGTTGCCGCTGCTGCCAGGGGCGGCCAGCGTATCTGAAATGATGGCTTTGGCTGAGCAGGGCTATTCTGTACAGAAATTTTTCCCGGCAACTGCAGCAGGCGGGATCAGTTTTATTAAATCCCTGTATAGCCCACTGCCTGCTCTGACTTTCTGTCCAACTGGCGGCATAACAGAAAAAACAGCGCCTGACTGGCTGGCTTTGCCAAATATTGCCTGTGTTGGTGGCAGCTGGATTGCTCCCCAGGCTTTGATCGAAAGTGGGAATTTTGCTAAAATTACAAAACGCGCGCGCGTTGCCGCACATCTGTAAAGGCCGTTGCTGCTATGTCGACAACGCGTGAACAAGATGAAATGATCACAAAGCTACATCAGCTGGCCGAAAAAGAGGCCAGCCTGTCCCTTCGGGACCTAATGGCTCGTGATGAGGCAAGAGGTAGGTTGTTTCAGCTGGGTGACCTTGTCGTTGATCTGACCCGCCAGCCGCTCACATCTGCTAGTCTGTCTGCTCTACTTGGCCTTGCTGAGGCATCTGGACTTGCAGATAAGACCGAAGCTTTGCTGGCGGGTCAGCCTCTCAATATCAGTGAAAACAGGCCGGTAATCCATACACAACTGCGCCATCCGGTTTATCGAAAGACCGATGGGTTCATCGCCCTATGCCGCTTCACAGAACAGCTGCGAGTGCAGGGCCGTTTTACTCATATTGTTAATGTTGGAATCGGTGGATCTGATCTCGGCCCGGCGATGGTCTATCGCGCGCTTACCGCCTATCATTCTGGCCCGCAGGTTTGTTTTGTCGGCAATGTTGATCCTGCAGATTTGAATGATGTGCTAACCGGTTGTCCGCCAGACAGAACGCTGTTTATTATCACCTCAAAAAGTTTTACCACAGCTGAAACCATCGCCAATGCCGCGCTAGCTAAAGGTTGGCTTAAGGCAGCAGGCCGTCCTGCATCTGAACATATGGTTGGTGTTACAGCCGCGCCGCCTGAAGCCCGTGACTGGGGCCTGTCTGAAGAGCAGATTTTTCCCTTTGCAGAGGGGGTTGGGGGGCGCTATTCGCTGTGGTCGTCAGTTGGGCTGGCTGTCATGCTGGGCATTGGTATTGACCGGTTTATCCAGCTTCTAGACGGGGCCTATGCCATGGATTGTCATTTCGCGGAGACTGATTTTGACCGAAATATTCCCGTACTGATGGGGCTGCTGCGAGTCTGGCATAGAACCTTTCTGGGGCGTTCATCATACGGGCTGATGCCTTATGATCAGCGACTAGGCCGTCTGCCTGCTTGGGCTCAGCAGCTTGATATGGAAAGCAATGGCAAATCGGTTACCCGTAAGGGACAGACGCTAGCTATGGGATCTGGTCCGCTGATCTGGGGTGAGCCAGGCACAAGCAGCCAGCACAGTTTTTTCCAGTGGCTGCATCAGGGTACGGATATCGTGCCCGTGGATATTCTTGTTCCCCGCCAGCTAAATGGAATAGATCAGTTTGCTAGCCGTACCTTACAGGCGGCCGCAAAGGCTAGCCATAGAACGCTGGCGGTGAATGCGGTGGCGCAGGCAGAAGCACTGGCTGTTGGATCAGAAAACAAAAAAGAGCCGCACCGGCATTTTGCTGGGAACCGTCCATCAGCTTTGATTAGCTGGGATTGCACAACCCCTTTTGCCCTTGGCCGCTTGCTGGCTTTATATGAACATATTACTGCGGTATCCGGTTTTATCTGGGATGTGAATAGCTTTGATCAATGGGGCGTGGAGCTAGGCAAACAAATGGCCAGTATGCTTTCCCATTCGTCGGATAATCAGTCAGGCGCAGCGCCGCCAAAACAGTTGAGCTGGTCTGCTGAGATGTTTCTGGCTGCACTTGACCAAAAGGATAACTAGGATATGTATCGGGCTGTATCGGTGACGATTTCACTGGTTCCAGCGACTTAGGCAACACAGTGTCAAAAATCGACATGGGCGTTGTACAATACTCCAATGTGCCGGAAAGTCTGTGTCAGCGACAGCATTCAGGAGAAAATGCTATGGATCCGATCATTTCGGTCACAGCTTTAGAAAAAACTTACCGCTCTGGCCAACAGGCCTTAAAAGGAGTTTGCCTTCAGATTTGGTCAGGTGAAATTCTGGCGTTGCTAGGGCCAAACGGAGCAGGGAAAACGACGTTGATTTCTATGATCTGCGGGCTGACCTCGCCCACTGCGGGGCAGATAATTGTTGGCGGTTATGACATAATTAGTGATTATCGTGCAGCTCGTTCCCTCATTGGCCTTGTGCCGCAGGAAGTGGCGCTGGAACCATTTGAAAAAGTGATCCACACAGTGAAGTTCTCACGCGGGCTGTTTGGCCATCCGCCTGACGCAGCATATGTAGAGAAGATACTTCGCCAGTTATCTTTATGGGATAAGCGCAACACTCCAATAAAAGAATTATCAGGTGGCATGAAACGGAGAGTTTTGATTGCCAAAGCGCTCAGCCACCAGCCTAAAATCCTCTTTCTGGATGAACCAACAGCTGGAGTGGATGTGGAACTGCGCAAAGATATGTGGGACGTTGTGGGTAGGCTTAAGGCCTCCGGGGTAACGATTGTGCTGACCACCCATTATATCGAAGAGGCAGAAGCCATTGCTGACCGAGTGGGGATAATAGCAGATGGCGCCATTCTGCTGGTTGAGGATAAAGACAAGATGATGGCTCAGATGGGCATTAAAGAGCTTTATATTGAGCTGCAGAAGCCCATCAAAGCCATCCCACCTGCTCTGGCTAGCTATGATTTGCGGCTGGCAGAAAATGGCAGCCGTCTCACCTATGTTTACGATACCAAGGCAGAACGAACCGGTATTACTGGGCTGCTTTCGGATTTGTCTGCTGCTGGGCTGACTTTGCGAGATCTGCAGACATCGCAGAGCTCTTTGGAAGATATTTTTGTTGATTTGGTGAAGGACTGAAAAGCTTATGAACATTCATGCAATCCAAGCTATTTATTTTTTTGAAATGGCGCGGACCTTCCGCACGCTTCTGCAATCTATCATTTCACCCGTGATATCAACCGCACTGTATTTTGTTGTGTTTGGCTCAGCAATTGGGTCACGTATGGTGTCTATTGAGGGGGTCACCTATGGGGCTTTTATTGTGCCGGGACTAATTATGCTTACAGTTCTTGTGCAGTCTGTTACAAATGCCTCATTCGGGATTTATTTCCCAAAATTCATCGGCACGATTTACGAGCCTTTATCTGCGCCTGTGTCCTATTTTGAAATTGTGGTCGGCTATGTCGGGGCGGCTGCCACCAAATCCTTTGTGATTGGGCTGATTATTTTGGCCACTTCATTTTTGTTTGTGCCTGTCCAGATAGCACATCCATTCTGGATGCTGGGCTTTTTGCTGCTGACCTGCCTGTCCTTCAGCTTGCTGGGGTTCATTATCGGCATATGGGCGCGTAATTTTGAACAGCTGAATTTAGTGCCCTCTTTGATTATCACCCCGCTTGTGTTTCTAGGCGGCAGTTTTTATTCCATCTCAATGCTGCCGCCGTTCTGGCAGACCGCTACGCTCTTTAACCCGATTGTATATTTGGTTTCTGGTTTCCGCTGGTCTTTTTTCGATACAGCAGATGTAGCGGTCAGCTACAGCTTGGTCGCCATTTTTGTCTTTTCGATTCTGTGCATAAGCGTGATTAGCTGGATTTTTAAAACCGGCTACCGTCTCAAAAGTTAGGCCCTAAAAGTCAGATATTTAAAAGAGATTGGAGGATTTATTCCAAAAAAAGAGGGTGTAATTGAGCGGGCCAGTCTTGTACCAGTAGGTTTCAAATAGGCAGGCCAAGCTTTGGTTTCCAAAAAGGTCGGAACAGTTCAATTTTAGGGCATCTGTCCATGACAACCTTTAAGCCCGCATCTTCTGCTAGGCGGGCAGCGACCAAGTCTTTCACACCGATTTGTCCCCACAGAACTTTTGCTCCAATTGCAATGGCATCTTTAGCAACATCATAAAGATCCTCTGGTTTTCTGAAGACCTCAACCATGTCAACAGGCCGGTCAATGGAAGTCAGATTTGGGTACACTTTCAGGCCACGTATTTCCCTCAAATTTGGACGTGGATTAACCGGGATCATCTCATAGCCAGTTTCATGTAAAACTCGCAAAACACCATAGCTGAATTTGGTTTTATCCGGGCTCGCCCCCACCATAGCTATAGTCTTGACAGAGGTGAGGATTCCCTGAAGGTAGTCATCACTATAAGGTTCCTCGTGGTTCATATAGGTAATTTGACTATTGGTCATTGATCAGCATCCTTATGAATAGCAATATCAGCTTTCAGTTCATGTGGCTTCAGCGGGTCAAGAAAGGGGTTGCGATACAGCTTGTCATGACTGTCTACGCCAATATCCAGTACGACGTCACTTCTGGCTCTTGCGACACATAAAATGACATATCCGTCACTAATCTGGCGATTGTTTAAGGCGGTTTGCGACCGCTGATCAATTTCACCTGCAAGCAGTTTGGCCGCACATGTAATGCAGCCGCCATATCTGCAGCCATAAGGTAGATCGACTCCCTGTTCGCGCAGCTCGTCAAGCAATGGCTTACGGCCGACAATCTGATAGCAAGCGTTATTGCGATTGGCCAGAGTAACCGTGATCATAGCCAGATATCACTTGTACAGTCGCCGCCTGGATAGCGCGCCTCATGGCATCGGCTAGGCCCGTTTGGCTCATTGCCGAAATCAACAATGAAATCTTTATTAAGGGTCATGCCGCCATTTATCGGATCGCAGTCGATCATAACCATAACGCCGCCCTTCTCTCGGATTTCAGGATAGAACTGATTATCCCAGGTGCTGAATAGAGAAGTGGTGACATACAGGCGGCGCCCATCGAGCGATAGTTGAAACATTTGTGGACCACCTGCCATTTTCACCCCATTAACTTCAGGGGCTTTGCCCAGTAGGCCGCCCATCCAGACCTGCCCAGTTAATTTTGGCTTATGCGGGTCACTTATATCATATTGGCGCATATCTCCATGCAACCAGTTATTTAGATATAGATATTTGTCATCCATCGACACAAGAATAGCTGACATGACACCAGGTATTGGGATTGGCCATTCGGGATGCGGCTCATTCTCAACATCGATAATTTTTTCCCAGCACCATTTGCCTTTGTCATTCCTCCACCAGTGAATAACGTTCGAACTTAAAGCTGCTCCGCAAAAACCATGTGTGCTATCAGGGTCATGATGAAATTTCACTTCAAGCGGTATCAGGCCATCTTCCCCCAGATAGATGCTTTCAACTGGTATTCGCTTCTCAAAATTCCAGAAATGAAGCTCACGACCGTATTTCAGATGTCCGACCTCTTCCAGGTCAAACCCAGGCATAAAGGTATTTGGGGCCGCCCATTCTGATGACACCATGATATTATGGCGAGGCTGATACCAGAAATCATAGCCGAATTTTATATCTCCCATCGACGCCTCCCAGCGCCCTAGGATTTCAAAATCCCTGTTAAGGTGAAGATAGCCTCCTGGAGCCTCACCCCTGGCATCCCCTAAAAAGGAAATGATAATTTCAGAACCTAGGCAATGCACTGTATGAGGACCAGACAAATCCGTTTTGGTTTTTATTTCTTCTCCATCGATCACCTTGTGCAGACGTGGTGCACGAGGGTCGGTGGCGGTATCAACAATATGAATGTTATTCGAACGCACGCCTGGCAGTAGCAGATAGCGCCGTGACATCTTTGAATCATCAAAACAGGATGAACAGGCATTCCAACCCATATGATGCAGCTCATCACCGATGCCTGGCATTTCCAGCCTGTGGATGACTTCTGAATAGGTTGGACTGTAAGGGTCAACATCTACTGTTGCCAAATAATCAGGTTTTTGAATGCCTGTACCTGTATAAATCGCGATCGTATATAGGATTTTTTCTGCCGGCGCAGCAATTGCTGCGGCAGGTGACGCGTAACCAGGACCACAACACTCCATCTTTTACCTCTCTGCTAACACGTATTTGTCCTGCAACTTTGAAGTGAGTTGCTGACGTCAGTTTAGTAAAGAATGGGAGCTCTGGCTATTCTTTTACAAAACCCAATTCGTTCAGCTGTAGGGCCAGCTCTGCTTTGCTAAATGCCGCAGGGCAGCGATCATCTGCGTAAAACTGTCTTTTATTCTGTTCACTGAATGGCGCCCGCGCAGATAGCCATGCACGAGTCCGTGTTCTGATATGCAGAATGCCTTGCCGCCTGCTGAGGTGATTGCGCGAGCATATGCAAGGCCATCATCATGAAGTGGGTCAATTTCGGCGGCAAAAATTACCGTTGGGGGTAGCTGGCTGAATGCTGTCTCCATCAGTGGACCTATTGGCCAAGTGGTCTTGTCAGGGCCAAAAAACTGCTGATAAAACCACATAATATCCTGCGTGGTCAGCAATGGAGCATCTTTATGTATAAGATAGCTGCCTTTCGTCATATCTCCGCCTAGAAGAGGATAGACCATAAGCTGGCCTAGCAGCTGCAACTCTCTCTGCTGCGATAGGTGTCGTGCAACATAATCGACCAGCCATGCGCCGGCACTGTCCCCAGCAAGAATAATCTGTCGAACTGTGCCTTTATTTAGACATGACTGGACAGACTTTAGCGCATCCTCACAAGCTTCTGGAAATCTATGTTCAGGGGCCAACGCATAATCAACAGCCATCACAGTCAGCCCAGTGCCATGGGCCAGATCAGCAACAATGCTGTCATGGCTTTCCAGCCCACCCAGAACAAAGCCGCCGCCATGAAAATAAATAACAACAGGTGTTATATCTGCAATTTTAGCAACGCTACCTGTGGGCATGTACCAGCGCACCGCAATAGGTCTCTGGCCATTGGCAATTTTCGTGTCATATATCTTTAACCCTTCTGGATAGGGCACTGCAAAACCGGCACAGACAGCCTCAAAATCAGCCCGTCTTTCAGAGAGGGTTGGGGGTTGGCCCCTATCAGGGTAAAAGCTGCGGGTATTGGAAATAAAAGTCCTAATTTCATCATCCAGTAACGATGTGTAATCAGGTGCATTCATCAGCTGTTCCCTTACACCTCTTAGCTTGGCCAGTTTGGCGTGCGTTTATCTATAAAGGCGCCAATGCCTTCCTCAGCATCGCGGTTCAACATATTCTCGACCATCACCGCGGCTGCATAGTCATAGGCTTCCGCGAGAGGCATCTCCAGCTGCTTGTAAAAGGCTTCTTTCCCGATTTTCACTGTAGAGGCAGGCTTGTCCGCGATCGTCTGCGCGAGGGCTGTTGCGTCCGCCACTAAGCCCTCTGGGGCACAGACCCGGTTGACAAGCCCCCAGTCAAGAGCCTGTTGAGCAGACAGCATCTCGCCTGTCAGCAGCATTTCCATCGCCTGTTTGCGGCTGACATTGCGTGATAAAGCTACCATTGGCGTAGAACAGAACAGGCCAATGTGCACGCCAGGCGTGGAAAAACGCGCGTCTGTTGAGGCAACCGCCAGATCACAGCTAGCGACAAGCTGGCATCCGGCGGCTGTTGCAATTCCCTGCACAGACGCAATCACTGGTTTTGGGCAGCTGATAATGGCTTGCATCACAGCGGAACATTTCTGCATGGTTGTAGTGAAAAAGGCACGGCCTCTATCTGGCTTAGTGCGCTCTTCTGTAATTTCTTTTAAATCATGCCCTGCACAAAACCCTGGCCCATTCGCCGCCAGTATAACCACCTTTGTTGCTGTATCTGTGCTGCAGTCCGCCAGCGCCTC
>DEBO01000057.1 GCA_002348585.1 Alphaproteobacteria bacterium UBA2954
ACCCAACATGAGCACAGGAAGGGCTTTTAAAGCAATTAGAGACAGCGAGAATTGTACCCCCGACTTTGCCCCCCACATAATGCCAGCCACAAGGGCAACAAAGCCAGCGATTGCCCAAACAATTACCCATATACCCCGAAGAGAAATACCAACTGACAACGCCGCCTGATGGTCATCGGCAACTGCCCGCAAAGCCCGGCCTGTTTTAGTGTATTGTGAAAACAAAACCAATGAGATGACTAACACAACAGCTATAACAGTAGCGTAGATATCCAGCGTATCTAGATAGAAGCCGTAGAACTCTTCACCTCCCAGAAAAGCGGTGTTTTCCTCAAGCCAAAAATTACCCCCTTGAGGTATGCCGACATCTAGTCTCTTAACGTTTGAACCCCACATCAGGTCGCCAAAGCCTTCCATGAAATAGGCAAGCCCAATGGTTGCCATGAACAGGATTATTGGTTCCTGATTTACGAGATGTTTCAGAATTAGCCTTTCCACCAGAAAGGCGAATAACAGCATCATGCCAAGAGCAAAAAGAATTGCTAAAAAGGTAGGCATGGTCCAGCCGAAATGATGCACTTCTGTTCCAAATACGGCGTTGATTAAATGTGCAAAGGGAATTTGACCTTCCTGAAAACCAACTAGTGTCATCGCTGCAAACAGAGCCATAATTCCCTGGGCATAATTAAAAATTCCTGAAGCTTTGAAAATCAGAACAAAACCCAGCGCGACCAGAGAGTACATCACCCCAGCCATCAATCCGTTCAGAAACACCTCAACGCCATAATAAAATTCTGCTGGCATATCCTATCCCTCACCTGAAAACCGTCTAAATTGCGCATTGTGCGGTTTGGGCTTTGTGCTAGTCATGTGACACTCCTAGATAAGCATCAATCACCGCCTGATTGCTCCGCACTTCATCAGGTGTGCCGTCACCGATTTTTCTGCCATAATCCATAACCACAACTCGGTCAGCCAAATCCATTACCACACTCATATCATGTTCAATCAGCGCGATGGTCGTGCCAAACTCTTCATTCACATCCAGAATAAAGCGTGACATATCTTCTTTTTCTTCAACATTCATTCCAGCCATCGGCTCATCCAACAACAGCAATGACGGCTGTGCGGCAAGGGCACGGCCCAATTCAACACGTTTTTGCAACCCATAAGGCAAACGGCCGACAGGTACTTTTCGAATGCTTTGTATCTCAAGGAAATCAACAATCCGTTCAACAAAGGCGCGGTTTTCAACTTCTTCTTTTTGCGCCTTTCCCCACCATAAAGCCTGTGCGAGCATGCCTGTCTTCATATGAGTCAGGCGGCCCGTCATGATGTTGTCTAGAGTTGACATACCTTTGAATAGGGCAATGTTTTGAAATGTGCGGGCGATGCCCTGATGCGCAATCTCGTAAGGCTTGAGCGGTTTTCGCACCTCACCTTTATAAATTACATTACCTTCTTGCGGGTGATAAAATCCGTTTATCACGTTCAGCATAGAGGATTTGCCAGCACCATTTGGTCCGATTATTGCTCTGATTTCGCCTTCACGGATATCAAAGGAAATGTCCTGAATGGCGACAACGCCGCCAAAGCGCAGGATAATATTCTGCATTTCCATCACGGCAGGGCCAATAGTACGGCCATCTGCGGTAACATAGCTATCTCGGCTGTCTAATAGGGCTGTTTGTTTGCTCATGCGGCAGTCTCCTGTGCAGAGGAGATGACAGCATCTTCGATTCTCAGCGTGGCAGAGATTGACCCTGATGTACCATCTTCATATGTAACTTGTGTTTTTGTAAAGATTTCAGATTTGCCGCCATACAGCGCATCAATCAGCTCTTTGAACTTATCCTGAATCACGCGGCGGCGGACTTTGCGTGTCCGTGTCAGCTCACCATCATCGGCATCCAACTCTTTATGCAGGATCAGAAATCTGTGAATCTGGCAACCAGACAGCATTTCATCTGCGGCTACATCCCTGTTTATCTCGTTGATATGTTTTTGCACCATTTTGTACACGTCCGGGTTGCCAGCCAGTTCTTGATAAGATGAATAGGCAATATTATTTCGCTCTGCCCAGTTGCCGACAGCCTGAAGATCAATATTGATGAAGGCTGTGCACATATCTCTGTCCGCCCCGAACACAACAGCTTCTAAGATAGTGGGATAAAACTTTAGCTTGTTTTCAACATATTTAGGAGCAAACAAGCGGCCATCTTTCATTTTGCCAACATCTTTGGCTCTGTCAATAATCCGCAGATGACCAGTATCTTTTTCCATAAAGCCTGCATCGCCTGTTGCTACCCATCCCTGCTTGTCTTTCGTTTCTTTAGTGCTTTTGGGGTTCTTGTAATATTCAACAAATGTTCCAGGTGACCGGTAGAACACTTCTCCACTATCCGAAATTTTGATTTCAACTCCGGGCGAGGGAACGCCAACAGTATCCGAGCGGACCTGCCCATCGGGTTGCTGAGTGATAAATACGCTAGCTTCTGTCTGGCCATAAAGCTGCTTTAAATTAATGCCAAGTGACCGGTAGAAGCTAAAAATCTCAGGGCCAATTGCTTCCCCTGCGGTATATCCGACCCGCACTTTGCTGAGGCCAAGCGTGTTCAGCAGTGGGCCATATACAAGCAAGCGGCCAAGTCCGTATTTCAGCTTGTCTGATGCGCTGACTGCATGCCCGTCCAGAATATTGCCCCCCACCTTTTGGGCATGGTCCATAAAATAATGAAACAAGGACTGTTTGAATTTTCCAGCATCTTCCATTCTGATCATCACATTGGTCAGAACGCCTTCAAAATATCTGGGTGGGGCAAAAAAGTAGCTAGGCCCAATTTCACGCAAGTCATGTTGCATAGTTTCGGTACTTTCAGGGCAGCAAACACAGAATCCTGTCCACATAGCTTGCCCCATCGAAAAAATGAAGTCGCCAACCCAGGCCATGGGCAGATAGGCCAAAACAGAGTCATTTACATTCAATTTGTCAAAGTCAGAAGAAGCTTCAGCTGTTTTAATAATGTTGTCATTTGATAGTACCACGCCCTTGGGTTGGCCGGTTGTACCGGATGTGTAGAGCATTGCACAAGTGTCCGCGCCTGTCTGCTCTGCCTCACGCCTAGCTAAATCGGCCTTCTGTTTTTGTGATGCATTTTCACCAGCAGCCTGAACATCACTGTAACTATGCAGCTGGCTTCGATCATATTTGCGCATGCCGCCTTCATCCAGATAAATCACAGCTTTCAATTCTGGCAGCTTATCTTGAATTTCAAGAATTTTGTCTACCTGTTCTTGATCTTCTGCAAATATGTAGCGGGCAGAACAATGCGCCAGCACGTAGGCAATTTCATCAGCAACAGAATCTTGATAAACAGGCACAGGAACAGCCCCGTTAGTTTGCGCCGCTATCATCGCCCAGTAAAAATAAGGCCTGTTCCGCCCCAGCAACGCCACATGGTCACCAGGTTTAAGGCCCATTGTCAGTAGCCCGGTTGCCAGCTTGTTAATCTCGTTTTTGGCTTCTGCCCAGCTCCAACTTTGCCAAATGCCAAACTCTTTTTCCCGGTAGGCTGGTTTGTCAGCATAATGTTCTGCATTAAAAGTCAGAAGACGTGGTACAGTATCACGTCTGGCTGCGCTAGTTTCAGCTGCTGCCACGGCATCCTCCCAAATTTTGACCTCACAGCTGGTTTTTTTTTCCAGCTCTTTTCTTCAGCGACGAGTGTACAAAAATGGTTTGCGCTTGCAAGCGGTCTTCCATTTTTTTTCCATTTTTTTTCTCATGGCTGTCTGGCCGCCATAAGCCATCTTTTGTTGAGTTGTTCCAACTCTGATTTATTGAACTGATCAGCTGCCAGCCAGTACCGGCCATCCGCAACAAAATAGCCCAGCCGGTGTTCTGTCTGCAAACAGTCTTCGACCATTTTTGAATCAATGGCGGGGAGGGGATTTGACTGGTGAGAAGCATACGGACTTTTGCGCGGAAAGATAAGGCGTGAGGGGCTATTAGATAAATTGAAGACAACACAATTCTGGCGCGCGGCAAGGCAAAGGAATCGTGCGGAGCTACCTTCAAGGGAGGTTAACGAAATATCTTCACGTAAAGGGTCAGGGGTGCCAGTGCCATAAAAATGCGTGGGCCCCGTCTCTGGATAATGCATATCACAGCCAATGAAACAAATCTCATCAGGTGCATATTCTCTCAGGGCCCAATAGGCAGCTGTATAGGCCATTGTCCCGCCTGCATATACAAAACCTCCATAATGATTTTGCGCGGGAACGAAATGAGTCTCATCAATCAGCCGCTGGCCTGTTGTCAATTTTTCTGGTAGTCGGTCTGATGGAAAATCATGAGGGTAGATCATATCAGTCCAGTGCTCGGTGACGCGCCAGGCATTGTTGATCACCACAATCTTGTAGTATTTAGACAGATGCCAATTCTGTACTTCAGTTGCATTTGGACCAGAGCCAATAATCAGGATACGTCGCGTCATTGAAGAGGCTGTAAGTCTTGCCATAAAACTCTATATTTTCGCCAGTTCTAAAAGTACTATCATAGCGTCGATGATAGGAAAAAACATTACCGGCAGAGCGGTGCCGGACTTGATCCTGATTTTGGCTATTCAGTTTTCAAGCCGAACTTTACTCATAAAAGAGTGCTGCCCTTCCATGTGAAGGGCAGGTCTTTCAGTCATATTAATCAGAAGCGTTACAATTAATCCAGCCGATTATTCGGCTTTCAAGTTGACAGCGGATGATTTTCCGTTTTTGCCCTCTTCCAGCTCGTATGAAATCTGTTGGCCTTCATTAAGGCCACTCATTCCTGCAGCTTGTACAGCAGAGATATGGACAAAAACATCAGAACCCTGTTCATCAGGTTCGATAAAACCATAGCCCTTTGTGGCATTAAACCACTTAACTTTTCCAGTACTCATGATTTTCCCTTTGAGACTTGTGTTAAGGATAGCGTCAAATCCAATTCAGAAAATCCGGCCGTCCAGCCTGTTACTTAACAGGTTATTTCTGGTATTAAAGATTTTTGGCTCAGTGTCTAGAAAATATTTTATCAAGTGCGTTCTAAATGTTTAGTTTACCATCAACATACATATCAGAAGTCATTGTTTTCAAATGAATTTTATCAAAAGATTAAGCAGTTTTAGTCAATAATGTTCTTGAGGTGCATTTTGCGCATTCTCGTTAATTACTTTAAAGTGAGCATGCTGCTTTTTTCGCAAGTCATCTCAACAGGTCTATCAATGAGAATAACCCCTTGGGCTTTTAGGTTGTTTAAAACCAGATTTAACTGTCTAATTTGAGCGACGCAAGTGGGGGCATCTGCAAAGGATAAGCCCACGTTATAGGTATTTTTGAATCCACTAACGACCTCTACAACCGCCACAGCTTCGATAGTCGGTTCACTGCTTGCAGATATCTCTGTTGTGGATGGGCCGATTAAACAACCGATACCAATGAAGAATAAGACCTTATTAAAGTGATTTGCTTTTCTTATAGGTGATGAGTTTATGTTTTGCATTTTTTGGCCTTTTTTTTACGAGGGCTAGTGACCGACCTCGTTTCATACACAAAATGTATTTGAACATCATTTGGACATTAGCAGACTTTTAGTAAACGACAGGTTTGGATATAAGTAAATTGCGGATGGACAATATTTTTTGTAAAAGCAAATAAATTAATCAGATTCATTAAAATTTCACTCACTTTGAACATTCAGATATGGATATTCTATAAGTGAAATTGTCTTTTTAGGTGTGTTCTGGTCTGCTTACAGGAATCTGAAGCGAATCGTAAAAAACTTATTCCAGGCCACATGATTAATGATGCATTACCGTCTTGGTCTTGGTGAAGTGTCGTTTTACGTTTTGAGTCATTTAGGCAAAAGTTGAAATCCTGTGAATGCTATGTTGAATATCGGATTGTTGCGCGCGGTCATATTTATGGTTGTAGGCGGTGTATCGATTGCTTTAATGCAGGCGGCGGTAAAACTGATCAGCTTAGAACTGCATCCCTTCATTATTACTCTCTACAGGGCGGGACTGGTCTTTGTCGTGCTTTTGCCAATTTTATTTTGGCGGGGCAGGGCCGTGTTCAATACATCCTCTATTAGGCTTCAAGTTGCACGCGGCGGTATCGGTGGTCTAGGTATGCTATGCGTATTCTCAGGATTAAGTATGATCTCTCTGGCTGAAGTTACGGTACTTTTGTTTACTGTGCCTATCTTTGCCACATTGCTTTCAATAGTGTTTTTGTCGGAAAAGGTGGGTGTTAGGCGTTGGACAGCTATTTTCGTTGGTTTCTTAGGCATACTAATTATTGCTCGCCCGCAAGGAAGTGTGAGCACAGGTCATCTATTTATTCTATGTGCGGCTTTGTCTTGGTCTTTGTCTATTCTTATTGCTAAAAAATTAACCGAAAAGGACACGATCATTTCGATAACATTTTGGCAGGCAATGGGCTGTGTGCCTTTGGCCTTCATCGCATCGCTGTTTGTTTGGGAACTGCCAAGCCTTGCACAGTTGGGGTCTCTTTTAGGCATCGCGGCCTTGGGCACAGTAGGTCATGCTATGTTATATGCTGCCCTGAAAGTTGGTCAGATATCTGTGATTCTGCCCCTTGATTATATTCGGATTATCTGGTCCGCCGGACTGGGTTTTGTTTTATTCGGTCAGTTGCCGACATTGCATCTTTATGCGGGCAGCTTGTTGATCATCGCTGCAACGGCTTTCCTCACCTACAGAGAAGTGATGGCAGATAAGGATTGAGAAGAATCACTAAATCTATGTTAGCTATTATCACATCTAGAGCGCGTCTGTTGCTCAGGTGATGCAATTTTGACAGTGCGAAGAGCAATTTTAAGCAGTGAATTCTTCGCTGCCGTTCTTATTTCTAGATGGAGATTTAAAAAGCTGAAACGAATTAGAAAGATTTGCTTGTCTAGTTGAAATTCCATGCATGTGATGTACATGTAAATAAAATAAAATTACCTGTCTGCATGGCAGCACTCCAAATATGTTAGTGCGTAAATTGTTTAGAATATGAAAGTTTGTCAGATATGTTCGTTGCACAAATCCTTATCTGCAGCATGCTGAATGCCGAATGCGTAATACTTGAAGACAGCAGGGGTGTTTCTTTGACAAAAGCTCAATGTGTCATCCGCCAAAAGGAAATGCTCATCGACATCACGCTTGAAATGCCGCAGTACAGCCTTGTTGACCGATCCTGCCGGAAATCAAAATACCAGCCAGTTTAGAGACTGCGGACAAAAAAGCTCCTTTTAATCCTCATGCTGCATGAAATGATTGAGTTCAGTTACCGTTACTTTGAAATACTGAATGAGATATAAATTGCTGATGACTGATTGGTTGTTGGAAAAACCTTTTGAGCAATCGGTATGAAATTGCTTACATACTGTTTAGTAATGAATAAAGGGAATATGCCTATGTTCTCTAAAACAGGGCATACAACATTAGGATATGCACCGAGTGTTTTGGAAAGTGATGAGGCGGCAATGTCTGCTTTGCTCTGATAAATGACAAAGACCATACTGAATACTCCCAACCCGCTCGGCCTTGCAGCTACCTTTGCGACCCGGTTTTCTGCTGCGATTACGCGTCCGCCCGCTCACTCTGCTGTTGATGGGTTGCGGGCAGAGGATAGAGGTGCAGTGGATATAAAGCTCATGGCCAAACAGCATAGTGAATATCAACAGGCTTTGCGACAGGCAGGAGCGATTATAACTGAACTTTCGGCATTGCCCGCATATCCTGATGCACAGTTTGTTGAGGATACAGCCCTATGCCTACCCAATTTGGCGGTGATGATGCGTCCCGGGGCAGAAACACGAAGGGGGGAAGTGGCGCCTATGCGTGAGGTGCTCTCGCCGATATTTGAAAACATCGCAGACATCACGGATGGGACTATTGAAGCTGGAGATATTCTGACTACACCAGCTGAGGTTTTGGTAGGGCTATCAGCACGAACAAATCAAACAGGGGCGGACCAGTTACGGCAGATTCTCAACAGCCATGGCTACGCTATGCGGATTTTGAAAACGCCTTCTGATGTCCTGCATTTCAAAACCGATTGCAGCTTGATTGCTGACCAGTGTGTCCTCAGTACACAACGTCTGGCTTCCAACGGCTGTTTTGAGGGCTATCAAACTCTGCTTGTACCGACAGGTGAAGAAGCAGCGGCAAATACTATACGGTATAACGATCATATCATTATGCCTGCTGGCTTTCCCAAAACTGAAACAATGTTGAGGGCAAAAGGCTTCACGGTCATCTGCGTTGCTAACAGTGAATGTGCAAAAATTGATGGTGGAATGTCCTGTTTGTCGCTGCGCCTCTGGCTGTGAAAGCTGGCTTTATGTTCCGCTGTTCCCAGACTGTATCTGTTTTAAGGTAGGGACTATTAGATTTAAATCAGGTTTTTTATAACACTTAAGCTATTGATGGCGTTAAAATTATGTGCAGTGGCCGCATATTCTCCGGCAAATAGATAACAGATAATCTGCTCTTTCAGAGCAGCTTCTTGATTGGCCTCTGTGTCTTCTATGGCGATCGCATGTTTGGCTGTAATGTCAAAAAAGGACAACGCATATTTATATATATCGCTGCTGGGCTTTTCATTATGCACATCTTTCTTAGTTGTAATTAGGGAAAACTGGTCAAAGTTTATCTTTGGTTTTAGTGCGTCAGATAATGCCGTAATATTATTTTCAGTTGTTGTGGTAATAAGCCCCACTGAGATGTCATTTGAACGGCAATAATCAAGACAAGCAACAAGCCCTTCACGTGGGGAGAGACCATCTTTGAGAGCGTGGCTAAAAAATTCTTCCTTGCTACTGTGAATGCTCTCAATCAATGGCTCAGATATCTTGCTGTTAGCATATGATATAAGGCGTTTTCTGCCGCCGGGATTTTTCAACAAGTCACAATAATTTGCAACGCTCCAATACCAGTCTAAA
>DEBO01000007.1:0-3157 GCA_002348585.1 Alphaproteobacteria bacterium UBA2954
CTGCATTGAACAAGTTGCATAAATAACAAACCCGTCAGGCCTGACCCAGCGCAATGCAGCTTCAAGCATATCATGCTGAACAGCTTGAAGGGCATTCATGTCAAGCCGGTTGTTTCGGACCAGAATATCGGGTCGTCGCCGAATTGTTCCTGTTGCAGAACAGGGTGCATCCAGCAAGATCACATCTGGCTGTGCTGCTGAGGCAAACTTGTCAAATTCTGCTGATAGAATATCAGCGTGAAGGATATCAGCTGATAGCTTCAGTCTGTCCAGATTCGCCTTCAGGCGCGTCAGGCGATGCGCATCAGAATCAACAGCTGTCACACTTGCACCTGCAGCCGCCAACTGTGCTGTTTTTCCGCCAGGGGCGGCGCATAGATCAAAAATTATCCTACCAGGTTCGGCGCCGGCTAGTGTGCCACACAGCGCAGCCGCAGCATCCTGAACCCACCACAGCCCCTCATCATAATGGGGCATCTTGCGGATATCGCCGCCAAAGTTGCAGCGCAAGGTATGATGTTGTATGTGAAGGCCGGTAAGATGTTGCGCCAGCTTGGCCTGATCTGCATCTGGCTTCACCGTCAGATCAAGTGGCGGAGTCGTCATCAACAGATCCATAATCGCTGATGTTTGTTCAGGCCCATATTGTTTTGTCCAGATGGTTTTTAAAGGTGTGGGCAGGTTATCTATTACCGATGTTAGGCCGAGCAGCTCATCGTGTTCTCTCATAGCGCGTCTCAGTATTGCATTTATCAGACCCGATGCCCGGTCATAGTTTAGTTGTTTTGCCAGTTCAACAGAAGTATTGGTTGCTGCATGGGGGGTTGTGCCCAGGAAAAACAGCTGCACAAGACCAAGGTGCAAGATAAGATTAATAGCCTGGTCTACAGGCTTTGAAAGGCAGTGATCGATCATTTTCTGCACTTGTCCATAGCGTCGCAGACAGCTTGTAACCAAAAGGCGGGCAAAGGACCTGTCCCGGCTTTCTAGTGACGAAAACATGTTATTTTTAGTCAGCGCAACATCTGTGGCCATATTTTTATTGATGATGTCGCTCAGCACGCCGAAGGCGGCAAGGCGTGCACTCGCCTTTTCAGCCAAGGCTGCCAACTCCTTTTGTAGCAGGCGTTTACGTTTTGGTCTTTTGCGTTTGTGCTTTTTAGCAGCACCCGCCTTTAATTTTAGTAATTTTTCTGATGGGTCAGCCATCTCATAGCCAATAGACCAGTTATCAGCATCTTGTCCAGACCCTATTACTGCCCATATAGAAAGCTGGGAAAGTGAACAGAGTTTGGGTAAAGTTCAGTCTGGGATTTGGCGAAAGAGCTGTCAGAGCAGGAAAGCCGTTATGAGATTTGATATGAAAGCTAATAAAGAACAAGCCAAAAAACCTAAGCAGGCGAAGTTGCAGACACCCAAAAATCAGCATGTTCCGGAAACGGGGGCCGCGCCAAAAGAAACTGGCGGGCCAAAAGGGCCGGAGCCGACACGTTATGGTGATTGGGAAAATAATGGCCGATGCACAGATTTTTAAGACTATGGCACTGCACCTAAGCTTAGGTTGTCTAGGCCTGCATGTTGAGCCTTATAAGACAATTCTAATATGACCGAACTGACCACCAGCATTATTGTCTCTTCCGCGCTGAGACAAGCACAGGCAAAAGGCATTTTTGCAGCTGTTCTGAGGCAGGGAGATGAACAGGCTGGAACCATATTTGTTGAGGTGGAAATTGATTCAGCCCAGTCCAGTTTATATGGACGGCAGGTCAGTTTTGACGGCGATTATGAATGGGTTTGTCTGACGGGTAAAGTGCCGGTATCTTCCGCGGATGTAGCGGAACGCCTGCACAAAGAAGCAGCTCGTGATCCTGACTGCTGGATAATTTGTGTGCAGGATCCCAAAGGCCGTAATATATTCACAGTTGAGCCAGATTTGGACTAAAAAGCGTGGTGGCCTTGCAGGTGCTCTTGAATTAGAGGATAAGCTGAAGACGATGACAGAAAAGAAAGCTGCCCTTCACAGGCTGGAAGATTATTCACAAGACCAGATAGCTGAATTGCTGTCACGGACAGTAGATGATTTAAGCCCGTATATAAAACAGGTTGCCCCTGTTATTGAACAGGTGCTAGAAGGGGGTGATGCCGCTCTTTTAGCCCTTGCTGAAAAGTTCGACAACGCAGATATGACAGGCAAACAGCTTCTGGCAACGAAAGAGGAGACTGATGCTGCTTTTGACCAGCTCGACCCGGATCTGATTGATGCGCTTGGCTATGCAGCTGATAACATACGCTGTTTTCATGAACAGCAGAAACCAGAGCAGGAATGGTCTGTTGAAATCCGTCCCGGTATTGATGTTGGTGAACGGGCCTTTCCCATTCAAAAAGTTGCTTTATATTCGCCGCGTGGCAAGGGCAGCTTTCCGTCAGTGACCCTCATGACAGCGATACCAGCTATTGTCGCGGGTGTGCCTGAGCCCGTCATCCTAACGCCGCCTGGCATAGATGGGAATATTGACCCGGCAACACTGGTTGCAGCCCGTCTGGCAGGGGTGGAAATGATAGCGAAGGCTGGGGGCGCGCAGGCTGTTGCTGCTGCTGCTTTTGGCACCCAATCTATTCCTAAATGTCAGAAGATAGAAGGACCGGGCAGCCCTTGGTTTGTTGCGGCAAAGCGGCTTCTGGCTGATAAAATTGACTCACGCCTTCCTGCTGGCCCTAGCGAAGTGATTGTCCTTGCTGACGAAACAGCTAACCCTGAGCTTGCAGCGCTTGATATTCTTATTGAAACTGAACATGGGCCGGATTCGTCAGGGTTTCTGGTCACTTGGTCTGAGCAGCTTGCTGAACAGGTTCTGGCATCCCTGCCCACTTATTTAGCGCGGATGTCACCGTTGCGTCAGGAGTATGCTTTAACGGTTTTGTCTGGCACGAATGGCGGCATTGTTCAAACAAAAACAGCAGAACAGGCCTATAAGTTCATCAATGATTATGCTCCGGAGCATTGCCAGATTCTGTCTAAAAAGCCAGAGCAGCATCTGCCCAATATCACAACAGCGTCTGAAATTCTGCTTGGTGAATATTCGGCTGGTTCGCTTGCCAATTACATGATGGGGCCAAATTGTGTGCTGCCCACTTCAGGGGCAGCGCGCACCCATTC
>DEBO01000007.1:3560-20032 GCA_002348585.1 Alphaproteobacteria bacterium UBA2954
GAGATGGCTCCAAAAACTGAAATTTTTGCCCGCTATGAAGGGTTTGATGCACATGCGAATGCAGTGTCATCGCTACGTGGAAAACTCATGAAAGATAAGAAATAAATTTGGCTTCAAAATTAGCTCAATTCAAGGACAGGCTTGCATCTGATGCTTCTGCTTCATAGGCATAGATATAAACACCAGCATAATGTTTTTCAGTATACGCTAGAGAGTTACGCAATTCAGAAAGCGTTTGTCCTGCTTTCATTTCAAATTTTCTTAATTCTTCACTGGTATCAAATTTAGTCTGGATTGTCACGCTTCCACATTGTCCCAAGGACATATTCAACGCTTTCAAATTGCAATCCACAATCAATTTACCAAAAGAATCAGAGATGTAGGATGCGGCTACTTTTGCTTCATCCATAGACGGGAATTTTAAATTGTAAACTTTTGCAAACATGGTCTTAATTCAACTTTGAGAGCATATCATCCAAAACCTCTGTAGCATCTGAACCTGATATCTTAATGCGATTAAGGGGTTTCGGTTGTATTTTCATAGATTCTTGCAGGTTTCGGCCAGTTCGGGTCAGAGTGACCTCGCCGGCATCAAGTTCCAGAAGCCCAGCAATCAAAAGTCCATTTGCTTCAGCTTTATCTATTGTGCGTCCAGCACTTACTCCCAAGAATAATTTAAAATCACTCAAAGTTAAGGTAGGGAAGTCTTTCTGAAACGCTGAAGCCGCTTCTAGCATTTTTTCAGAGGTGAGTTGTTTCTGGTCAGTTTGTATGTCTAAAAGAAAAGCGATGTTCTTTGTGATTTTCTGAACAAGCGGAATAACATTTTCTGATAGTGTTTTAGGAGACTTGTGCAACATGCACAGCGTTCCAAGGGCATAATTATCCCTGTTAATTACTGGAAACCCTGCATAACCTAGCCAGATTGACGAGCCATCGAGTATTGCTGGATGATTTTTCCATGTTGGGTCTTCTCTCAAGTCTGGCATTAGAAGCGGGTCAGAACTAAGCAGCACATATGAGCAGATATTGTTGCTGTGTCGCTCACCCTTACCACCAACTTCATAATCTTCACGTCCCGCAGATGCCATCCCGCATTGAAAGTCATTGTCAAAAAGCGAGAAAGTTGCTGTATCAAAATCAGTGATATCTTTTGCTAAATCGCAATAAACCTGAAATAATTCTGGTTTTGGATTATCAATAAGGCCTGTTTGAATAACAGCCTTTGCTCTGCGTTCTTCGTTTGCTGGTCGTGGTGCAAGAGACGAAGTCATGATCAATACTCCTCAATAAATAACCCTAGCTGAGATCGTGAGCGCTTACAAGGTGCAACTAATATTTCTTCCCGACTTTCATGGAGTTGCCTTATCCAGACACTGCTGATAACTTTCCGGCACATAATAAAGTGATTTGAAAGGCTTTTTACTTTTAGGGTGTCACAAAGGAAATGCTGGATGAAAAATCTTTTGAAAAACAATGGCATCTGCGTAGACGGTCTTAAGCGGTCCTTATGCGTTGCGCCGATGATGGACTGGACGGACAGGCATTGTCGTTATTTTCACCGTCTTCTGGCTCCGCAAGCACTTTTATTTACTGAAATGGTAACAGCAGAAGCGATCTTGCATGCTGGTGCAGATAGGTTCTGCCAGCATGATGCCCACGAACATCCACTCGTCCTGCAACTTGGTGGGGCTGAGCCGGACAGATTAGCGGATGCTGTACGCGCTGTTGAACCTTTTGGTTTTGATGAAATAAATCTGAATGTCGGCTGCCCGTCCTCGCGGGTCCAGTCTGGACGGTTTGGGGCATGTTTGATGGCTGAACCAGAGCTGGTTTCAGAGCTTGTCAGGGTGATGCGTGACCAGACAGATCGGCCAGTCACGGTCAAATGCCGGATTGGCATTGATAATATGGATCCTGAAACTGGATTGGACAGATTTGTTGATTCAGTTGCAGATGCTGGCGTGCAGGTCATTTATCTTCATGCTCGTAAAGCATGGCTTAACGGATTGAGCCCAAAGGAAAATAGAGAAATCCCGCCCCTTGATTACGGCCGGGCAGAACGGCTAGCGCGGCGGCGCCCTGATCTTGATATTATTTTAAACGGTGGGCTAACTGACAGGGATATGTTAATAGCTGTGCTTCAACAGTCAGGTCAGATATTTGCAGGTGTCATGTTAGGGCGGGCAGCCTATAAAACACCCTATCAACTCGGTCTGTTTCATCAGCTTCTCTCTCAAAAGGCAGCTCTGCCTGACCTATTGAATATTGCCCAGCAGATGACAGATTATGCGGAACAACAAATGAGAGCTGGCGTGCCTTTACATGCTATCACACGGCATATGCTTGGCTTGTGCGCGGGGCTAAAAGGGGCAAGAACCTTTCGGCGTGAACTGGGCGAACAGGCCCGCATGCCAGGCACTGACTGGACACTGATTGAAACAGCCCTCAAGGCCTGCTTGCGTATGAACAAAAATCCTGATGAGAAGAAAGTAGCTTAATGTCTGAAAAAACAGAACAGATGAACAAAACAGAGCCGCCTAAAAAAGGACGCTGGCTGATTGAATATGGGCCTTTAATTCTATTTTTCGTTGTGAATTATGCGGCAGGGATCCTATTTGCTACAGCAGCCCTTGTTGCGGCAACAATCATCGCCTTGGGTATATCGTGGGCCCTTGATCGTCATATCCCAATGATGACCCTGCTGGGCGGTATTGCTGTGACATTTTTTGGTGGACTAACCTGGGTTATGGATGACCCATTTTATATCAAAATTAAACCAACAGTTATTAGCCTGTTAATCGCCATTATTCTATCAGGTGGTCTTTTGATCAAACGAAATCCGCTAAAAGCTATGCTGGGCGCGAAATTACAGCTCAGCGATACTGGGTGGCGTCAGGTTACCTGGATGTGGGCGGCTATGTTTGCCACTTCTGCACTGGCCAATGAACTTGCGTGGCGGAATTTAAGTGACGATGGATGGGTGACCTTTAAATTATTTGGCCTTACAGGGATTTCCGTCGTTTTTGCGCTTCTGACAATGCCAATTATGAGCAAACACAGTACGGTGAATGATACCGCAGACTAAAAGGTGTTATGCCTGCCTATTGGGCCCGGGCCAGACGGGAAAGCAAATCTTTTTAAAGTGATAAGAATGTCTCAATATACAGCTTTTCGCTGTCTCTTGTTCTGACAGCATCGTATAGCTTTCATATTATCCCAGATTTAGTAAGCTTTTCTTGTGCGAGCAACTCTGTCCCTCTGGCGCTTTTTAGGATCCAGTCAGGCAGTACGCTGACCCCCTTATTTGCGCCAACCAGAATTAGAATAACTGAGGTCAGCTCGATCTTACGGATGGCTTTTGGCTCAATGCCTTGAGACATTAACAACTGATTAAATAATCCAGCCTCTTAACAGGAACAGGGTAGGTAATAACAGTCTGGTCGGTGAAATCAACTGCTTTAATTTAAGGCCGCTCAGCCAACGGATGATCCTTTGCAGAGAATTGCGGGGTTCATATTCCTGCACGTCTACACGTAGAACTGTCCAGAAGCCACCAAACAGATGTGGAAGAGGATCATTGCTTGTCTGTTCTGCTTGATCTGTTGCTGAGATTAAGCAACCAGGGTGCTGAGCAGTATCATTTCTATTTTCTGAATAAGGTACAGCCATTGGTGACATTGCTTGACCTTCTTGACCTGACCAAACAGGGGATTTGCGCTGTTGCTGTTCGGCAGCCTGAAACCTGTAATTAGACGGGACGCGTGAAGGGCGCGGCCGATGAGAAAAATTGCCAGAGATTGAACCACCAGAAATTACAGAAAATGTCGCACTTGTGACAATAAAAGTCGCTGAATCAGACTGCTGCCTATGTGTTGCGCCGTAAAGATTCAATAATAGGTGGGCTCAGTCGTTTTTATAAACGCCATATCAGGGGGAAAAATGCCATGTCAGATGAAGATGATATCATTCTGTCCGAACTTGATGATGATGAACTTGTCCAGCAGATGCATGATGATCTTTACGATGGGCTCCAAGACGAGATAGTTGAAGGGGTTGAGATTCTCCTGAGCCGCGGCTGGACACCCTATGATGTGCTAACAAAAGCACTGGTGGAAGGTATGACCATTGTTGGCATTGATTTCCGTGATGGGATTTTATTTGTCCCTGAAGTCCTGATGGCCGCAAATGCCATGAAAGCCGGGATGGGCATTCTGCGCCCTCTGCTGGCTGAGACGGGGGCGCCACGTGTGGGTAAGATTGTCATTGGTACAGTGAAGGGTGATATTCACGATATTGGGAAAAATCTGGTGTCGATGATGCTGGAAGGGGCTGGATTTGAGGTTATCGATCTTGGCATTAACAACCCTGTTGAAAATTACCTTGAAGCGCTGGAAGAACATCAGCCTGATATTTTGGGGATGTCGGCGCTTCTGACAACAACCATGCCTTACATGAAAGTGGTGGTTGACGCGATGGTCGAAAAGGGTGTGCGCGATGATTATATTGTGATGGTTGGCGGCGCGCCATTGAATGAGGCGTTTGGCGAATCAGTCGGTGCAGATGCCTATTGCCGTGATGCTGCAGTCGCTGTTGAAACAGCAAAAGCCTTGATCGCAAAGCGGCGCGAAGTTGGGGCAGCCTAAACTGGTTATGGGACAGGTCGTAACGCTTTACTGGAGGGACATCCCTGCACAAGTTGTGGCTGAAAAAGGTCGTGGCCGCAAGCGTGAGCAGGCCAAAATTGAACTTCATCGGCGCTTTGCGCTTGCTATCGATGAAGCGGCTATGCGGGATGGTGCCGACAGTTCAGATAACTATCTCGCTGATTGGCGTAGGGGTGATCCGGTGGAATGCTCAGATGAACTGGAAGATGAAGCTCGCAGAGTTGCTAAACGTCTGGAAGCTGAATTTGACAGTAAACTGCTTGCCGAACTGGTCAATTCCGGTGGCCGCTCAGGGTAAAGCACTCAAGGTCAAATAGCTATTAAAATGAGCATGAAAGCTTGTGTCGTAATTGGACTGATGAAAGACGCTGTTAAGCGAACGCAAACCCACTGTAATTGGCACTATTTGAGCAGCTTCAAAATCAAAATGAACAGTTAAAAGCAGCTTTAAATAAAGGTGCGATTTAATGCATAAGGGTGTGAGGTTATGGCTGTAAATATTGATAATCTCTCCCGTGCAGGACAAAACTGGTCAATAGAGGTTACGCCGACAGGTGCTACAAAGATTGAGAGCTTTGCTGAGGCTCTTCCTGAAGGCACAACCGTAAACGTCACCTTTTTGCCGGGAACTGACCCGCTTGATACAATCGCTGTTGCACACCGTCTGGCTGATGAGGGCATGAACGCTGTGCCTCATATCGCGGCCCGATCATTGATTGATGAAGCCCAGCTTGATGAACTGGTCAGCCGGATGACGGGCGAGGCAGATGTATCAGAAGTACTGGTCATCGGCGGCGGTGTTGAGCGGCCGGTAGGGGCATTTGACAACTCTATGCAGGTTCTTGAAACAGGTGTCCTGCAAAAACATGGCATTTGCACAATAGGTGTATCTGGCCACCCAGAAGGCAGCCCGGACATCAGTAAACAGGCATTAGCAGATGCGATCGGGTGGAAAAATGAGTTCGCTGCCAGAGAGGGCTTATCTTTGTACATGGAAACACAGTTCTGTTTTGATGCAAAAACTGTGCTAGACTGGGAACGCATAATCCGCGGTAATGGCAACAAACTGCCTATACGCATCGGAATCCCGGGGCCCGCCACAATTAAGACTTTATTTCGTTTTGCACAGATTTCCGGTATTGGCCCCTCTATGCGATTCGTTGCCAAACAGGCCCGCAACGTGGCAAAGCTGATGACAGTACAGGCTCCAGATCTTTTGTTGGCAGGGTTGGCTGAGGGTATGGCTGCTGATCCAGACTGTCTTTTGGCCCATTTTCATTATTATCCCTTTGGCGGCTTTGTCAAAACAGCAGCTTATGCTGAAGCAGTTGCAACAGGTCAGGTTGATGTAACAACAAAAGGTGGGTTTGACATTCGTCAGGCGTCATAACGTATGATTTTTGAAAAAACAGCTTTACTTGTGGCAGAAGGGCAAAACATATGACAACAACACGCATTTCATCTCACAAACAGGACATCACTATTGGCTTTGACTCGCCATTTTGTGTGATTGGTGAGCGGATTAATCCTACAGGGCGTAAATTACTGGCAGCAGAAATGGCAGTAGGTGATTTTAGCCGGGTGATCGCTGATGCTGTTGCCCAGGTTGAGGCCGGGGCAACTATGCTGGATGTGAACGCTGGGATCCCAATGGCTGATGAGCCGGCTATTTTGGCAAAATCGATTAAGCTGGTTCAGGAAACTGTGGATGTGCCGCTGGCCATCGACAGTTCAATAGTTGAAGCTCTCGAAGCCGGGCTGGCTGTGTATCAGGGCAAGGCACTTGTCAATTCTGTGACTGGTGAAGAGGAGCGGCTGGAAGTTGTGTTGCCGCTGGTTAAAAAATATGGGGCGGCTGTTGTTGCTATCTCCAATGATGAGACGGGCATTTCAGAAGATGCCAATGTGCGTTTTGATGTGGCTAAAAAAATCGTTGAGCGGGCAGAAGATTACGGTGTCCCGCGTGAAGATGTGATTGTTGACCCGCTGATCATGCCTGTTGGTGCTATAAATTTGGCTGGCCGGACGGCTCTTGACCTGATTGGCCGTCTGCGCCAAGAGCTGAAAGTGAACACAACTTGTGGTGCATCGAATATTTCATTTGGCCTACCCAATCGTCATGGAATGAATGCTGCCTTTTTGTCAATGGCGGCAGGTGCAGGCATGACCTCCGCCATTATGAATCCGCTCCATGCAGAAGAGATAACAGCTATTATGGGGGCAAATGTCATGAATGGCGTCGATCCAGAATGCCGCCACTGGATATCAAAATTCCGTGAGGCACCTGCAGAAGGATCTGGTGGACGTGAACGGCGGGTAACACGCAGGCGTTCACGAGCCTGATGGGTTGCTGTTAGAGCAAAACAGGAACAGTAAATGATCTGAGGTTTATCATGTTAAAACGCGCGATTTCATCAATTGCGATAGAGGAATAGCCAACTTGTCTGAGGTTAAAATTATATTCACCCCATCTGGGCGTCAGGGCCAGTTTGCGAGAGGCACAAATCTGTTGCAAGCTGCGCGACAGCTGGGTGTTGACATTGATTCAGTTTGTGGCGGACGAGCGATGTGTGGCCGCTGTCAAATCGATATAGGTCAAGGCCAGTTTGCCAAACATGGCATTACCTCATCTGCTGCAGCACTCAGTCCTGCGTCAGCTGCAGAAACCCACTATGCAGAAAAACGTGAATTGCCGGCTGGCCGTCGTTTAGCTTGTCAGTGCAACATAGTAAATGACCTTGTTATTGATGTTCCAGCGACCAGTCAGGTTCACAATCAGCTTGTACGCAAGGCTGCCGATAACCGAGTGATTGACCTGCGCCCGCCTGTCCGCCTTTGTTTTATTGAAGTGCGTGAGCCTGACATGCACGAGCCGTCTGGCGATCTTCGGCGTGTAATTGAAGCATTGGAGGCCCAATGGCCAGAAAGGGTGTCTGGACCTGTAAGCTGTGATTTGCATGTTCTGCAGCAACTTCAGATGGCCCTGCGCAAAGGCAAATGGACAGTCACTATTGCCTTGCGTGTAGGCTGCCAGATTGTTGCTGTCTGGCCAGGCCTGAAAGACCAGATACTGGGGGCAGCCGTGGATGTAGGGTCAACCACGATATCAGCTCATATCTGCGATATGAATGATGGAACTGTTCTCGCCTCTACCGGCATCATGAATCCCCAGATTCGTTTTGGTGAAGATCTGATGAGCCGCGTTTCCTATGGAATTATGAATGAAGGCGGAACGGCAGAAATGACAAAGGCTGTCTGTGAAGGGCTGCAGCAACTCATTACAGGTGGCGCCGAAGAGGCAGGTTTTACCACAGATGATGTGCTCGAAGTCGTTCTTGTTGGCAATCCGGTGATGCATCATCTGCTTCTAGGCATAGACCCTGTTGAACTAGGTGGTGCGCCTTTTGCTCTGGCGGTGGATACCGCAGCGGAAATCAAAGCAGATGAGATAAATCTCAGCCTGAATAAAGGTAGCAGGATTTATATTCTACCCTGTATTGCCGGTCATGTGGGGGCAGATGCGGCTGGTGTGGTTCTTGCAGAAGCGCCGCAAGACGGCAGTGAAGTGCAATTGCTGATCGATGTGGGTACAAATGCTGAGATTGTGCTGGGCAATAAAGACAGGCTCCTGGCCGCCTCATCCCCGACAGGGCCAGCTTTTGAAGGGGCGCAGATCAGCTCAGGCCAGCGGGCGGCACCGGGCGCAATAGAACGGCTGCGGATCAATCCAGAAACATTTGAGCCACGGTTTTCAGTGATCGGGACGGATATTTGGTCAGATGAAGATGGCTTTGATGAAGCGGTTTTGGATACCGGAATTACCGGTATTTGTGGCTCAGGCATTATTGAGGCTTTGGGGGAAATGTATTTGACAGGGCTGATCACAGCAGATGGGGTCATCGATGGTAATCTAGCCAGCCGCACAGAAAGAATTGAAGTAGACGGCCGCACCTTCAAATATCGGATTACAGATACGGTCAAGATTCTGCAGAATGATGTCCGTGCAATCCAACTGGCCAAAGCTGCTCTCCATGCAGGTTTCAAGCTGTTAATGGATAAGATGCGGATAAAGACAGTTGACCGTGTCTTACTAGCAGGCGCATTTGGCACACATATTGACCCCAAATATGCAATGGTTCTTGGAATGGTCCCGGACTGTGCTTTGCCAAACGTAGTGGCTGCAGGGAATTCAGCTGGTGCCGGAGCGCGGATGGCGTTGTTGAATACAGATGCCCGGGTAAGCATTGAACAAACTGTTCGCAGAATTGAAAAAATTGAAACAGCTGTTGAGGCAGATTTTCAGGATCATTTCGTGCGCGCAATGGCATTCCCGCATAAGACAGACCCGTATGTGGAATTAAGTGCGGCTGTTTCATTACCATTGCGCGATCTGACAGATAACGTGCCTTCTGCTGAGCCGTCTGGGCGCAGACGAAGCCAGCGCCGGTCTAGACGCGCATAAGCCTGTTAAGTCTGTTCAGTGTATTCCTTTCAGTCTTTGTTTTTTTTGTGCTTGCGCGCGCGCTGCCAGGTATGTGCTGCCGCGCCAATCACAAATGCAAAGCTGAGCGCATAGCTGAGCCAGATGTAAAGGCCATATCCACCCATGTCCAGAAAACTAGTCATATCACGTAGCCTTTGTGCGGGCTTTACCAGCTACCCTGCGGCGTTCGTCTAGCATCCAGTGCATACGATGCAGGACAACCCATATTAAGAACAGCTGAAAAGCCGTAAACATGGTGAAGAGTGGCCACAGCATGGACACATCAATGGCCATGCCGCCTGAACGCATAATGCTTGCGGGCTGATGTAATGTATTCCACCAATCCACCGAAAATTTAACAATAGGTATGTTCAGCACGCCAACAAGGGCCAGAATAGAGGCCATGCGGGCGCCGCGTTCCGGCCGCTCAAATCCCGTTGCGAGCGCAATGTAACCAATAAAGAAAAACAATAATACCAGCATAGAGGTCAGCCGGGCATCCCATACCCACCATGTTCCCCAGATAGGATAACCCCACAGGCTGCCGGTAATCAGCGTCAGTGCTGTAAATCCCGCACCGATAGGCGCAACGGCGCGGGCAGCAATATTTGCCAGAGGGTGCCGCCAGACAACATAGAATAGGGCGCACAGCCCCAGCCCCAGATAACTGGACAAGCCCAGCCAAGCAGCCGGTACATGCACATACATGATGCGCACAGCATCTCCCTGCTGGTAATCAGGCGGTGAGGCCAATAAGGCCAGATACAGCCCAAAAATAAAAAAGATAGCTGCTGCCCAGAAACAAAATGGGCGGATCGCGGAAGACACAGCTCTGAACCGCGTCGGATTGGCAAGACTGTCAAAAATGCCTGTCATGATTTCGTTCTGCCACGCTCTGTCTGTTTCTAGTGTTTTTCTTATTTTCTTTTACTTGTCCTCTAGGACTGACCGCAAGGCTGCAATTGTCGCAACCGGACTGACCGCCAGCAGGAATAAAAACACAGCCCCTAATAATTTTGCCTGTCCAGCAAAATTAAATCCAGCAAGATAAGATTGTGTTATCGCAACCCCGAAAATCAAAACAGGCAGGCTAAGTGGTAACACTAGCAACGCCACTAGAAGAGTGGCCCTGCGCGCGCCCAGCGTCAGGCTTGCGCTGATTGCCCCTAAAAAATTCAGACAAGCGGTGCCAATAGCCAGGCTGGGCAGAAGAACCTTCAGGCTGGAAATTGGCAGATCATATAATAGGACTAGAACAGGTGTGATGACTAGGAGCGGCAAGACACACAAAAGGTACCAGCTGATCAGCCTGGCCCCAACATAGCTGGTTAGCCCGCCTTGCATAAGACTGACCTGTTCCAGCCACCCTTGCCGGTCATCTTCTGCAAACAGCCGGTCAAAGACAGGTAGCGCGCTTAGCAATGCAGATATCCAGATAACAGACGGCCCCAGTTGACGCAGCAAATCAGGCGATGGGCCCACAGCCAGCGGAAACAAAGCAGCAATCATGACAAAAAAAGCAACTTGTCCCAGATGGTCACCGATGACGCCTCTGCCCAAAAGGGCCTCTCGTTTCAGACATAAAGTAAAATTACCGATCATCATCACACCTAATCTGACAAATCTAGATAGCGTGGCGTTAG
This sequence comes from Alphaproteobacteria bacterium UBA2954, assembly GCA_002348585.1. Lineage (GTDB taxonomy): Bacteria > Pseudomonadota > Alphaproteobacteria > Puniceispirillales > Puniceispirillaceae > JADHLI01. The sequence continues at coordinate 14,354 of DEBO01000007.1, forward strand.
ACGGCTGTCTAACAGGTGATGACTGGCCACAACAGACAGCCCGCCTGCGTCCTGATGGGTTGCTAGCATATATTCAAATGCCTTGTGGCCTGCACTGTCCAGACCACTGTTTGGCTCATCCAGCAGCCACAGATATAAGGCAGATGGCGCAAAACAAAGTCGTGTGAGGGCAACGCGCTGGCGCTGGCCAGTAGACAAGCTGCGTACGGGTTGATGCATGAAACCGGCGATGCTAAAAGGATCATGACGAATCAGCTGTGCCTCAATATTGGTTCCTGGGCCTGTTTTTGGAAGTAAAGACAGGTTTTCAAGGCTGGTCAGCGCCCCAGCCAACCCATCTGCCTGCGCATACCACAGACAGCGCAGAGTATCAGCCGGCGTTTCCAAGCGCTGCGCATCAAAGGGCTTGTCATTGCAGCTAAACTCACCCGCTGTCAGCGGCAGGAAGCCGGCAATGGCGCGCAAAAGGCTGGATTTGCCGCTTCCATTTGGTCCGCGCAGGACAAGAATCTCTCCGCTGCTGACGCTGAAATCAAGGCCTGCAAATAACTGCTTTTGCCCACGCAATAGCGTGATGCTTCTGCCATCCAATCTGAAGTGCGGCAGATGTGAATCTTCAGCTTTACCTGATTGCGCTCTCATATTCATAAGCTCGGACTTTACGGGCATCAGACAATCCGGTCCAGAGGCAGCAGCTCTGATCGTCAGTTTTTTCCGTTCACCGGACAGATGCCATCAGAACTCCCCCTTCTCTTTCTGGCTAAAATTTGCTATATTCTCAAGTGACCGCAGTCAGGCGCACCTGTCGCGGCCGGTATCTGATAAGTGATGAGGTGAGGGGGGACACCACAGCATCGGACTTAAGGCCCTGCGGGATCTAGTTCCCCAAAAGGCCAGTTCTTATCTTTATCATCACTTACAAAGATAAGTGGGTTTTGCACAATTCAGGCTTGCGTTACAGGCTATTGTAAACTTGCTTCTTCGAGGACGGGTGCAGGCAGGCGCTTGTTTTCAGCTCAAATGAAAACCAGATGGCTTTAATGAGCCACTGTGGGGAATAATATGACTTTATATGACACATATGTTGCTGAAATTGCCGCGAGGGCAAAACAAGGCCTGCAGCCCAAGCCAATTGATGATGGTGCGCTAACAGCAGAACTGATTACGCATATTACAGATTCGGGCAGTGCAAATGCAAAAGAGTGTCTGCACTATTTGATTTACAACACGCTGCCGGGCACAACCAGTGCTGCGGGGGTAAAAGCTAGTTTTTTGAAAGATATTATTTCTGGAGTGGTCAGCGTATCTGATATCACAGCTGATTTTGCCTTTGAATTACTGTCTCATATGAAGGGCGGGCCATCCATTAATGTGCTTTTAGATCTTGCACTGGGCAAGGATAAGGCTGTTGCACTAAGCGCTGCTGAGGTTCTTAAAACACAAGTGTTTTTGTATGAGGCAGACACATCACGCTTGAAGGCAGCTCATGAAGCAGGTAATGACATCGCAACAGATATTCTGAAAAGCTATGCAGAGGCTGAATTTTTCACAAATCTGCCTGATATCAATGAGCAGATTGATGTGGTCACATATGTAGCCGCAGAGGGTGATATTTCAACTGACCTGCTCTCACCAGGCAATCAAGCGCATTCACGTTCAGACAGGGAATTGCATGGTCAGTGCATGATTTCTGCTCAAGCCCAAGCCGAAATTCAGGCCCTGAAGCTGCAGCATCCTGATAAACAGGTGATGCTGATCGCTGAAAAAGGAACTATGGGTGTCGGCTCATCTCGTATGTCCGGGGTCAATAACGTGGCGTTGTGGACAGGTCGCCAGGCGAGTCCCTATGTGCCTTTTGTGAATATAGCACCAATTGTTGCCGGAACGAATGGCATTTCACCGATTTTCCAGACCACAGTTGGAGTGACAGGCGGTATTGGTGTTGACCTGAAAAACTGGGTGAAAAAGCTCGATGATGATGGTAATCCTATTCTAAATAATGATGGTAATCCGGTTCTAGAACAGAAATATTCTGTTGAAACAGGCACCGTGCTGACAATTAACACAAAGACTAAAAAGCTCTACACAGCAGGTGGGATCACACATGGGGGTGAAGAACTTGTTGATATGGCCTCATCCTTCACGCCGCAGAAGATGGAATTCATGCGGGCCGGCGGGTCTTATGCGATTGTGTTTGGCAAAATGCTGCAGAGCTATGCGGCTGAGATTCTAGATATTGACCCGGTGCCTGTTTTTGCGCCTTCTAAGATTGTCACCCATGAAGGACAGGGGCAGACTGCTGTTGAGAAAATTTTCAATGCAAATGCTGTTGGTGTGGCAGATGGAACTGTGCTTCATGCAGGATCAGACGTGCGTGTACGAGTGAATATTGTTGGATCGCAGGATACCACAGGCCTGATGACCTCTCAGGAGCTGGAAGCGATGGCGGCAACGGTGATTTCCCCCAGCGTTGACGGCGCCTATCAGTCTGGCTGTCATACGGCCTCTGTTTGGGATGTAAAGGCACAAGAAAACACTCCTAAACTGATGAAATTTATGGCGGGATTTGGCCTGATTACTGGGCGCGATGCAAAAGAGCAATATCACCCCATGACAGATGTGATTCATAAAGTTTTGAATGATATCACGGTTGATGACTGGTCGATTATTATTGGTGGGGATTCTCATACCCGCATGTCAAAAGGGGTTGCCTTTGGGGCAGATTCTGGCACGGTCGCGCTCGCGCTGGCCACGGGTGAGGCCTCTATGCCTATACCTGAATCAGTGAAAGTGACCTTTGAAGGTAGCATGGCAGACCATATGGATTTTCGTGATGTGGTGCATGCCACCCAGGCCCAGATGCTGGAACAGTTTGGCGACAACATCTTCCAGGGCCGCATCATTGAAGTGCATATTGGCACGTTGCTGGCGGATCAGGCTTTTACCTTTACCGACTGGACAGCAGAGATGAAAGCCAAGGCCTCTATTTGTATCTCTGAGGATGACACATTGGTCAAATCACTCCAGATTGCCAAGTCCCGCATTCAGATCATGATAGATAAGGGTATGGATAATGAAAATCATATGCTGCAGGGGCTAATCGCCATCGCCGAAAAGCGTATAGATGATATCACCTCAGGCAGGCGTCCTGCTCTTGCTCCGGATTCTTCAGCAAAATATGCTGCAGAATTAGTTGTAGATCTGTATGCGATTAACGAGCCGATGATCGCTGACCCGGATGTGAATAATTCGGATGTCTCAAAGAGATATACACATGACACGATACGGCCTATTTCGCATTACATGGGTGATAAAAAAGTTGATTTGGGCTTTGTCGGGTCCTGCATGGTACATAAGGGTGATGTGAAAATCGTTGCTCAGATTCTGCGCAATCTGGAAAAGGCAAAAAATAAGGTTGAATTCAAAGCTCCTCTGATTATAGCCGCACCAACCTACAACATAATTGATGAGCTGAAAGCAGAAGGCGACTGGTCTATCCTGCAGAAATATTCAGGCTTTGAATTTGATGACAATGCCCCGAAACAGACCAGCCGCACAGATTATGAAAATATCCTATATCTGGAAAGGCCAGGATGTAACTTATGCATGGGCAACCAGGAAAAAGCCGCAAAGGGAGATACGGTTCTGGCAACTTCAACTCGCCTGTTCAAAGGGCGTGTGGTTGAAGACTCGGACCAGAAAAAAGGTGAGTCATTACTGGCCTCAACCCCTGTTGTTGTGCTGTCTGCCATTCTGGGCCGCACCCCAACCATTGATGAATATAAGGAGGCGGTAGAAGGGATTGACCTGACGAGCTTTGCTCCGCCGAAATCTGCGCTGGCTATTACTAATTCTGCGCATTTTTGACGGACGGGAGAGATGCAGAACAAGTCTGACGAAACATCAGATTTTTTACAAATCTTACAGCCACTTTTATATGCAGACAAAAGGGGCAAGTTTTTTATTATTTTGCATGTCTGTTGGCTTGCCCATGGACGGCTTCATTCACCCGCGGGCAATCAGCGATGGACCTATTTTTGACTATGTTCAGCTGTTTTATCACAAAACCCTTGTAATGCAGTGTGCGCCAAAACTAATCCGCTGCCATCTGGAGACAAACTGAGCCGGCAGGACAAACAGAGTGAAAAATAAAAAAATCCCAAATCATATCATACTTTTAATAATTGTTCTGTATAAAAAAGTTCACCAGACAAAACTTCATTTCTAGCGAATTTTGAGGTCATCGTTTGACTTGCTGATGGTTTTGACCGCTCTCTTGTTTTCATCTCTGCCTTTATTTGACTCAAGCCCACTTGCTGGGTAAGGGTTGACAAGGGGTGTCAAGCTGTGCGGTTGTCATCCTGCCCAGCTGTTTTAATCTGCCCACCTTTTCCTGTCCTGTCTGCATGTTTTTATAATCCTCATGTCCTTTGCCTGTTTATCATCTTCAGCCCTTGTGAAATGTGTTCTGGGCCCCACCAATACAGGCAAGACCTTTTATGCGATGGATCGGATGCTGGGATATGCCTCTGGCATGGCTGGCTTTCCTCTGCGGCTGTTAGCGCGTGAAAATTATGACAAGCTGGTCGCTCGCCTGGGTCCGTCTCAGGTCGCGCTGATTACGGGTGAGGAAAAACTGGTTCCGTCGAATGCCCGTTATTTCTGCTGCACGGTGGAGGCGATGCCTCTTGAACGGGATGTAGATTGTGTGGTGGTCGATGAAATTCAGCTCTGTACTGATCGCGAACGCGGCCATATCTTTACCGACAGATTGCTGCATGCTAGGGGACGACATGAAACCCTGTTTTTGGGGGCGCATACGATGCGGCCTTTGTTACATACGCTGCTGCCTGATGCGGAATTTATAAGCCGTGACCGCTTTTCTCGCCTGTCTTATGCTGGCCAGAAAAAAACAACTCGCCTGCAGAGGCGGTCTGCAATTGTCGCTTTTTCTGCAGCAGAAGTTTATCGCCTAGCTGAGCTAGTGCGCCGCCAGCGCGGTGGGGCGGCGGTGGTGATGGGGGCGCTTTCACCGCGCACCCGCAATGCCCAGGTCGAGCTGTATCAGAATGGTGATGTTGACTTCCTGATTGCCACAGATGCAATCGGCATGGGGCTAAATATGGATATTGGCCATGTTGCGTTAGCAGATGATTCCAAGTTTGATGGCCAATCCATGAGGCGTTTATCTCCAGCCGAACTGGCCCAGATTGTCGGCCGGGCGGGCCGGCACACGACAGATGGCACATTTGGTGTGACCGAAGATTGCCGCGCGCTTGAACAGGAAGTGATCGACGCGATTGAAACACATTATTTTCCGCCTGTACGCCAGCTATACTGGCGGGCACGCAAGCTGAATTTCAATACGCTTGATGGGTTGCTGAAATCGCTGGAGGCGGCCCCGCCTTACCCCTTTATGGTGCGCAAAGGTGATGGGGTTGACCACCTTACCCTGCAAGCCCTTGCAGATCGGTCAGATATCCACGCGCTAGCAGACAGCCCGGGCCGTCTGCGGATTTTATGGGATGTGTCGCAAATTCCCGACTTCCGAAAGACCTTAACAGATAGTCATGTGGTAATGATGGCCCGAATTTTTGACAGTCTGGCCCGTCATGGCCAGCTGGATTCGCGCTGGGTGGCTGCCCAGCTTTCGCATCTGGACAGGCTGGATGGGGATAT
>DEBO01000172.1 GCA_002348585.1 Alphaproteobacteria bacterium UBA2954
ATTGAAGCTCTGTCAGACAAAAATGGCAAATAACTTACCGGCATATGAGGCTTGAAAAAATATGACCACCACCTCATCGCGCGTTCATGTCGCTCTGGCTGGAAACAGCTATGATATTCACATCGGCCATGATCTATTCACTGCTACGGCAGATGATTTGTATGTACTGCTGGCAGAAAAACAGGTTGTAATCATAACAGATGCGAACATCGCACCGCTTCATCTTCAGGCCACCGAAAAGGCATTGGCTGAATTTGCCCGCCAAACTGTCAGCATTATTCTGCCAGCTGGCGAGGCCAGTAAATCTTTCGGCACCTATGAGCAGCTCGTGAATGATATTCTGGGGCTTCCTATTGACAGACAAACGGTGCTGGTGGCCCTTGGCGGTGGTGTAATTGGAGATCTGGCTGGTTTTGCTGCCGCCAGCCTATTACGGGGCCTTGATTTCATTCAAATTCCTACCAGCCTTTTAGCTCAGGTGGACAGTTCTGTCGGCGGCAAGACAGGGATCAACACAGCTGAAGGAAAAAATCTAGTTGGGGCGTTTCATCAGCCTCGGCTGGTTCTTGCGGAAATCAGTATGCTGGCCAGCCTGCCCGCACGCGAATTAAAAGCAGGTTACGCAGAAGTGGTAAAATATGGCCTTTTGGGCGATGCTGAATTTTTCGAATGGCTGGAGGTTAACGGGCGTGGCGTAATCAGCGGTGATACTGACGTTCAGGCAGAGGTTGTGCGGCGATCTTGTCAGATTAAAGCTGATATTGTTGCTGCTGATGAATATGAGGCTGGCCAGCGAGCCTTGTTGAATCTTGGCCATACCTTTGCGCATGCGTTTGAGGCTGTCGCCGGTTATGATGGCCGTCTATTGCATGGTGAAGCTGTCAGTGCGGGCCTAGTCTGCGCATTTGCTTTTTCCCAGCAGCTTGGCTTATGTTCAGGACAGGATGTGATGCGTGTAACCGCCCATCTGCAGAACATGGAGATGCCTGCACAGCATGACCAGCTAGCCGCCGGGCAGGCAGAACCGCAGGTTTTAATTGAGCAGATGCGCAAAGATAAAAAGACCCGGCAGGGCAAGCTGACCTTCATTCTCGCCCGGCAAATCGGTGAGGCTTTCGTTGCTGGGGACATTGATGAGGCTGAGCTGAACAGATTTTTGGAGACGCTATGAGTATCGCGCTTTCAACAGCAATACTCGTGTTAATCATTTTATTTCTTATCATGATTTCAGCGTTTTTTTCCAGTGCTGAGACTGCCTTGACGGCGGCTTCAGAAGCACGAATAAGGCAACTGGCAAAAACAAAGGCCAACCGTCAGGCAAGGCGTGTTGAGAAGTTGCGCAAAAACAAAGAAGAGCTGATCAGTACAATTCTTGTGGGTAATAATCTGGTCAATATCCTGGCCTCAGCTCTAGCAACATCAGCTGCTATTTCGTTGACGGGTGATGGTGGCGTCGCGCTGGCCACATTGATCATGACAGTGATTATTGTCCTGTTTGCTGAAGTTCTTCCAAAAAGCTACGCTTTTAATAACGCAGACAGATTTTCCCTCAAAATCGCATTGATTGTGCAGATCATTGTCTGGACTCTGAAACCTGTGACCTGGAGCCTGCGGGTGATTGTCGTTCGCCTACTGCGCAATAAAAGCGAAGAGGGCAGTTCACGCGAAGATGAATTACGTGGACTGATTGATCTACATAGCGAGGATACAGATGAAGATGGGAGAGAAACAGGAGCCATGCTGTCCTCTGTTCTCGATCTGGGTGAGCTAACAGTCGAGGAGATCATGACACACAGGGCGTCCGTATCTTCAGTTGATGCGCATGATGACCCAGAGGAAATATTGCGGTTTGTGCTGCGCTCACCGCATACTCGGCATCCGGTGTATTCCGGCAAGCCTGAAAACATTACAGGAGTTCTGCATGTGAAGGCCCTGTTGCGAGCTATTGAAGAGAATGCCGACCGCGATTTAAGCGGGCTGAACATTAAGGATATTGCAACTGAACCTTTCTTTGTGCCGGAAACTACCCCGTTATTTGCTCAGCTTCAGGCCTTTCGGGCACGGCGGGAGCATTTTGCAGTGGTAATAGATGAATATGGAGACCTGCGCGGAATTGTGACGCTTGAAGATATCCTAGAGGAGATTGTTGGGGATATTGATGATGAAACCGATATTGATCTGTCTGATGTCAAACAGCAGCTAGATGGTTCATATATTGCTGAGGGCACAGTCACTTTGCGTGATTTGAACCGTCTACTGGCTTTAGAACTCCCCGATGATGAGGCATCTACATTAGCGGGGCTTATTATTTATGAAAGCCAACATATCCCCTCTGTCGGACAGGAATTCAAATTTCACGATATACGCTTTAAAATCATTGCCCGCCAGAACAATCAAATCACTTCGATTAGACTATGGCTGCCTGCCAACAAACGCCTGTGAATGTAAAGGATAACATATGAAGACTCAGCATCTCTCCCCACCTGCTGAACGTGAAGACAGACATAACCGCCAAGTAAGCTGTCATGGTTACGCCCGTAAAGACGGGTTGCTGGATATTGAAGGTGAGCTGATTGACAAAAAGGCCTATGACTTTCCGTCCTCTACCCATGGCATCATCAAATCAGGCACACCCGTTCACCACATGCAAGTCAGAATTACAATTGATTTTGAGATGGTGATCCAGCATGCTGAAGCTGTGACGATAAATGGTCCTTATGCGGTCTGCCCAAAGGGAGCCGAAAACATCACTGGCCTTATCGGCCTAAAAATTGGGCCTGGCTGGAAGCGAAAAGTTCAGGCTGCCATCGGCGGGCCAGAGGGCTGTACTCATATTACTGAATTGATGGGCCCAATGGCCACAACTGCTTTTCAGACACTCTATGGCGAAAAGGCCCGGCAGAAACGGGATGCCGTAGGGGCAGATCAGAACCAGCAACTAAAGACCCCTCTGCCCAGCTTGACTAACAGTTGTATTGCCTATGCTCAACAGAATGACGAATAAACCACACATTCACGAGCTGGATAGCCTCAGTCTTTGATGATGGTTATCTGAAGCGCGTGCACCGGACCATCCAGAAAATCAGCCAAACTTGAGGTGATCATCCTGTGCGCAGCCACACGGCTTAATCCTTGCAAGACGGGCGCAGCAATCTGAAGATTAAAATGGGACTGGCCGCTTTCTGGCGCACCCACATGACCTGCATGCTGCCAGCTGACATCCTCTATTTTCAGCACAGATGGTGATAAGTCAGCTTTCAGGCGCGCCATCATTTGTTCAGCAATTTTCTTCTCTGAATGTGGAATCATCATTGTTATTCCTCTGCAGTGAATTGAGGCCAATAAAAACATTGTTTTATTGGAAGCTGAGCTTGTAAACCCCTCTTCATGGATTATACTGGAACAGATGAGAAGGAAACATAGAGTTGACATTGATTTTGCTGTGAAGGCTGGTGAGCAAATTATATCCGATGCTGGCCTCCAAATTTGCATGGCGGAGGGCTGTTTTGATAGAGGCACGCATCCTGCACCCAAAAATAGACAGGAATTGCGCAGTCATATCTGGTTTTGCCTAAATCATATCCGCATGTTCAACAGCCAGTGGAACTATTATGACGGGCTGGAAGGAGAAGCGCTGGAACGTGAGATCAGACGGGCCACCACATGGGAGCGGCCAAGCTGGAAATTTGGCACAGGCCCCTCTCCAAAAATGGCCAATTATGGACCTTTTGAGGATAAATTTTCATTTTTTGATGAGCCAGAGACAAAAACGCATATTGCAGATCAGAATTTGACAGCAGAAGAAAAGAAAGCCTATGCGCTGATGGAACTCGAGCCTTGTGCAGATGAAAAGGCCATAAAGCAGAAATATAAAGCGCTGGTAAAAGAGCTGCACCCTGATCATAACCGGTCAGACCCAACTGCAGAAGACAGACTGAAAGAAATAAATCTTGCTTATGCAGTGTTACGTAAAACTGCAAAAGGCCGCTGACAGCATCATTAACAAAACATCGTAGGCACTATAGATAAGGATTTGAAGAGGTGCGAGCACATTTATTTGCCGTTGCATTTTAGCTGTGCGCCTGATAACTGCTAATCTTAAAGTTTAAGATGAAATTCGGAGTCAAGTTTATGTCCGCAGAAACAACCCACGGCCAAGCCGCACATTCTCTTTCCGCTCCAGATATTGAAGTGGATGCAAAGAAACTGTTCGGTCTCGATATTGACTTGAAAGTTCCAGCATTTTCAGTGCCATCGGCTTATGTGCCTGCGGTAGATACTGATTATCAGTTTGATAATGATACGACCCTTGCAATCTTGGCTGGTTTTTCACATAACCGGCGCGTTATGGTTCAGGGATATCATGGTACTGGTAAATCAACTCATATTGAACAGATCGCTGCCCGCCTAAACTGGCCGTGCATGCGTATCAATCTAGACAGTCATGTAAGCCGTATTGATCTTGTTGGTAAAGATGCCATCGTTCTGAAAGATGGCAAGCAAGTTACCGAATTCCGCGAAGGGATCCTACCCTGGGCAATTCAGAACTGTGTAGCACTGGTATTTGATGAATATGATGCGGGCCGGGCAGATGTAATGTTCGTAATTCAGCGCATCCTAGAAGTTGACGGCAAACTGACCCTGCTAGATACAAGCCGAGTTATCACCCCAAATCCTTATTTTCGCCTGTTTGCTACGGCAAATACTGTAGGTCTTGGGGATACAACCGGCCTTTATCATGGCACCCAGCAGATTAATCAAGGTCAGATGGACAGATGGTCAATTGTGACAACCTTGAATTATCTATCGCATGAAGCTGAACTTAACATCATTCTGGCCAAGCAAAAGTCATATCAGACAGATGAGGGCCGCAAACAAATTGACCAGATGGTGCGCATGGCAGATATGACGCGCAAAGGCTTTTTGTCTGGAGATCTATCTACCCTTATGTCGCCACGGACGGTTCTGACATGGGCTGAAAATGCCCTGATTTTCGATGATATCACTCTAGCGTTTAGATTAAGCTTCTTGAACAAATGTGATGAGATCGAACGACCAACCTTGGCTGAATATTACCAGCGCATCTTTGGCATTGACCTGCCAGAAGCTCCAGCTATGACACAGAAGGCATCCTGACCCCTTCAGGAACGAAACAGTGTAGGGATACAAGACGTTGAGTCAAAACGAGCCGTCTGATTTCTTGAAAGCAAATGCAGCGGCATTGCGTGCACTTGCAGGCGGTGTAGACCGCCAGGTCCGTTATGCCGGACAGGACACCCATATCGGCAAGACGGAAATAAGGCTGCCTGCGCTGCCACGTGAAACCGGCCAAAAAATGCGATCTGACAGCCGCGGCGCAGCTGATTCAGCTGGATTATGGCTGGCCCATCACAATGATCAAACACATCAATCCCTCTGCCCGTCAGCCCCAGCGGCGAAAGCTATCTTTGATGCCGCTGAAACGGCACGGGTTGAAGCGATTGGCGCCAACCAGATGGCAGGTGTAGCGCAGAACCTATCGGCCCGGCTGAATAAGAAATATTCAACCTCAACAATCGGGGCGCCTGATTCCGGTGATGATAATGCAGTAGTGGATGCTGTGCGACTAATGGTGCGTGAAGCGCTGACGGGAGAGGCCCCGCCTGCCTCGACTGGCATGGTCATGGATTTATGGCGTCCCTGGATTAATTCTCGGGCAGGCAACCTGCTGCAAGAAATGCGTTCATGTGAGGAGAATCAGTCTGATTTTGCTGAGTTGTCCAGACGCCTTATTGGCGCGCTGCAATCTGATTTGGGAGACGCTGCAGATCAGAATGATGATGGCAGTGATGCAGAGGATGACCCCAATGATAACGCATCAAAGGAAGATGGATCTGCAGATGATGCCCAATCTGCAACAGGTGAAGATGACAGTGAGGGCGATGAGAGCAAAGGTGTTGAGCAGGATGGTGAAGCGGCTGGAATGGCCTCAGATGACAGCGCAGATATAGATGCTGACTCAGATATGGAAGGAATGACAGATGGAGAATCACCAGGTGGAGAACCTGGCCAGAACCCCTATCAGATAGAGCCTAGCCCAGAGGTATATAGAATTTTTACAGACCAGTATGACGAAGTGATTGATGCTGCAGATTTATGTGATGCAGAAGAGCTAGAGCGGCTGCGCAATATGCTTGACCGCCACATGGAAAATCTGAATCAGATGATTGGCAAGCTAGCCAACAGGCTGCAGCGTAAACTTATGGCTTTTCAGAACCGGTCTTGGGAATTTGATCTTGAAGAAGGTCTTTTGGATGCCGGCAAGCTGCATCGTGTTGTCACCCAGCCCTTCAGCGCTCTCTCTTATAAGCAGGAACAGGACACAAAATTCAAAGACACAATTGTCACTTTACTGTTGGATAATTCAGGCTCGATGCGAGGACGGCCTATCACCATCGCTGCCGTTACGGCTGATATTATGGCCCGTACGCTGGAGCGGTGTGGGGTAAAGGTTGAAATTCTGGGCTTCACTACAAAAGCTTGGAAGGGCGGACAGTCGCGGGAGAACTGGCAAGGCGCTGGGAAACCAGCTATGCCTGGCCGGTTAAATGATTTACGCCATATTATATACAAATCTGCTGACCAGCCGATGCGTCGTGCACGTAAGTCACTTGGCCTCATGCTGCGCGAAGGCATCCTGAAGGAAAATATTGATGGCGAGGCATTGGTCTGGGCCCATGACAGGCTGGTCAGCCGTGCAGAAGACAGAAGAATCATGATGGTCATTTCAGATGGTGCCCCCGTTGATGATTCGACATTGTCTTCAAACAGCGGCAATTATCTTGAAAAGCATCTGCGCCAGACTATTGCAATGATTGAAAACAAATCACCTGTGCAATTGCTGGCGATCGGCATTGGCCATGATGTGACCCGCTATTACAAGCGGGCTGTAACCATTACAGATGTTGATCAGTTAGGCGGCACGGTTATTGGCGAGCTGGCAGATTTGTTTGACGAAGATAAATCGCCCGGGCCAATACGCCGATTTAAACGATAATAAAAAACCCTGCTGTTTCAAGCAGGGCATTTCATATCAGTTCAATTCCTGTAGATTCTACTGCAAGCCGAGATTGCCGCCTGAGCGCGTTAAGCTGTCTGTCCTGACATAATCTCTCGCTTGAGAGCACGAGCCTCATCAGCCAGCTCTGAATTACGGGCCTGCAACAAAAATGCATCCAACCCACCGTGCTTTTCAACAGTGCGAATTGCACTTACAGAGACACGCAGTGAAACGTCACGGCCCAAAATCTCTGATGTCATGCTGGTACGCTGAAGGTTTGGCAGAAACCGTCTGCGGGTTCGGTTATTCGCGTGGCTCACATTATTGCCTGACATCACGCCTTTACCAGTAATTTGACACCGTTTTGACATAGTTTTTGCCCTTTCACGCCAGCCCTATGGGCACAAAAAATTAATAGACCAAGGTTTATAAGTAGAAATGGCCAAAAGGTCAAGCCAAAGCGAGCCTTAGGCGATCGTCCAAAAAATTATTCAAAATATGGTGCTGCAGGACATTCAGATTTGTCGCGCAGCCCATCTGCGGCACGTTTTAATTGTCTGATTGAAGCTTTGCAGATTCTATCGCAACATGGGCCGCGTGCCTAACAGCTTGCTTAGCCGAGAGACCGGCTTGTTTTACATCTGCAATTTTGGAAAGCCCGTCGGCTCTCATCATAGCGCGCAATCCAGCAAGAAGATCAGCCACCATCAGGGGACCCTGAAGGGCAAGAGCTGTATAGAGCTGAACAAGATCAGCTCCCGCCAGAAGACGGGCGTAGGCTTGCTCTGCTGAACCTATGCCGCCGACACCGATAAGCGCTACTGGCTCGCCTGACTCACGCAGATGTTTAGCTGCCTCTGCTATTTTCTGCAGTGCCAAAAAGGTGAGAGGCTGGCCAGAAAGCCCCCCCGCCTCATCCTTAAGCGCTGAGAACAAGTTTGCCGGGCGGGAGGTGGTTGTATTTGTCAGGATAAAACCAGAAATACCACAATCAAGAGCGATATCCATAGAGCAAAACAGTTCAGCTGCATCCAGATCAGGTGCCAACTTCACAAATATTGGCGGGCGACCTGCTTTTGGTCCGCCAGCCTCATCCCGACCGTCAAAGGCCGCCTGCAGACAGGCTCTCAGCCCCTCCTCATGCTGAAGATCCCGCAGACCTGGCGTATTTGGAGAAGATAAATTCACTGTCAGATAGTCAGCAAAACGGCTGAGGTGGGCAGCTGATTTGTGGTAGTCGGCAGCTTTATCCTGACTTAATTTATTGGCCCCGATATTCACGCCCAGAATTCCATGTCTAGTGGACCTGCTGGACAGATGGGCAGCAGCGACATGCATGCCTTTAGAATTAAAGCCATAACGGTTAATCACTGCGTCATCTGCGGTAAGCCGGAACACACGTGGACGCGGGTTGCCCATCTGTGGCAGAGGTGTGATTGTTCCCACTTCAACACAGCCAAAGCCCAACCGGAAGGCTCCCGTATAAGCTTCGGCATTCTTATCAAATCCAGCTGCCAACCCAACAGGATTATCAAATGCCATGCCGGCAATTTTGGTTGGTAAAAGCAACTGACTAGCAACAGGGGCAAGGCCCAGGCGCAGCGCCTGTATCGTCAGATTATGGGCCAGTTCTGCAGGAAGCCTGCTTGTCAACTTTGTTGCGAGTTGCCACATCAACCTACTTAGCTCATCCCCTGCCAATTTTAGCTGTCTGATGCGGGTCCCGCCAGTTCATCTGTCAGAACCTTATCACATAACGCAACAGATTCCTGTAGGCCATACAGCCGGAAGAAACTGCCCATGCGTGGGCCTTGGGCCTGACCCAGCATCGTTTCATAAAGGCAGCTAAACCAGTCACGCAGATTTTCATAATGTGCTTTGCCAGCTGCATAGACAGCTGACTGAACATCTGCAGCCAGAGCATCTGTGGGCATTGCAGCCAGACTGTCCCGCAAAGCTGTGATATAGACCTTTTCATCGGGCGTGGCCATGCGGTATCGTTTTGTTGGTCTGACCCTGTCCTGATAGAACTGCACTGCATAAGTAGCCAACCTATCTAACTCAGGATGAGCCTGCGGACTGGTGTCTGGTGCATAGGCACGGATGTATCCCCACAAGCTGTCAGATGTTTCAGCAGAACAAACCGTTGCCAGATTCAACAGCAAGGAAAAGCTAACAGGCATAGCTGTTGGTATTTTGTCCTGGTTAATCCGGATATGCCAGGCAGGATTTTCCAGCATGCCTGCGGGCTCTGCATCGTTCAGCTTTTCCTTATGGGCGTAGAACTCATCAACTGTTTTAGGAATTAAATCGAAATAGAGCCGCTTGGCGCGCTTTGGCTGACCATACATGAACAAGGCCAGTGATTCGGGATTGCCATAACGTAGCCAGTCTTCAATCGACAGGCCATTGCCCTTTGATTTTGAAATTTTCTCACCATTCTGATCCAAAAACAGCTCATAAGAAAGTCCAGCAGGCGGTGTCGCCTTCAATGCCCTGACAATTTTTGATGAAAGCGTGACAGACTCAATCAAATCCTTTCCACTCATTTCATAATCAACGCCCAACGCATACCAGCGCATAGCCCAATCAGCCTTCCATTGAAGCTTACAGTGCCCGCCCGTCACAGGCACGCTGACATGATCATTTGTTTGCGGGTCAATATAGGTGATCTCACCTGCTTTTGCGTCCTGAGAGACAACCTTTGCCTGGAGAACTTTTCCGGTGCGCGGACAAAGAGGCAGAAACGGGCTGTATGTTTCACGCCTTTCCGGACCCAGTGTCGGCAGGATGATATTTGTCACCGCATCATAATTTGCTGAAATATCCAGCAGAGCCCGGTCAAACTGGCCAGAGCTGTACATATCTGTTGCGCTTATGAATTCATAATCAAAGCCAAAGCTGTCCAGAAACGCCTGAAGACGGGCGTTATTATGGGCGCCAAACGACGAATGCGTGCCAAAAGGATCAGGGACTTGTGTTAGCGGCATCTGCAAATATTCGGAAATAAAACCCGGGTTTGGCACATTGTCAGGCACTTTGCGCAGCCCGTCCATATCATCAGAAAAACAAACCAGCCTAGTTGCCCGGCCTGTCAGACATTCAAAAGCATGCCTCACCATAGAGGTTCTGACCACTTCGCCGAAAGTGCCAATATGGGGTAGTCCAGATGGACCATAACCTGTTTCAAACAAAATCGGTCGTTCCGGCAGGTCATCTTTCAGCTTTGCTATCCTGCCCTGAAGAGCTCGGGCTTCAGCAAAAGGCCATGCCTTGGCATCTTCAGCAAGTGATCTAAGTTGTTCGGCGGACACGGAAGAAATGAACCTATTTTAATCATGTTTCGGCGTGGGCTATTGCAGCAGAGATGTATCCTTAATCCAATCATCCAAAGCTACCCACACTGCTTGAAGTAGGTGATAAGAGGTCAGCTTGGTCTGGTCAAGTCCCTGCCTGCATAAAAGCTAGGCAAATTTTACTGTGCTGGTTATAGTGCAGCCCATGAATACTCCCTTAGATGTGAGCGCATTTTCTGCTCTGTTTCCTGATTTTAATGATGTAGTCATCATCTCAGGTGATGGTGAGATTACACGCAAAGACGGAGGCGTTGCAGCAGAGTTAATCCAGCACCAGCATTATCTGATCTGTCACCGCAAATGGAGCGAAGCACGGCTACAGGCAAAATTGCCGAAAGCGGCGGATGTGCTGGAACTGTTTGCCTTTGTTCGGCCTGCTCAGTTTTGTCTTCCCACACCTGCTGGTTTGGCTGCGAGGCTGGGTCTAGCCATACCTGTTTCAACAGAAGATAAGACGATGACCATCTTTCATGCCGCACAAAAGCTACTAGACGAGCTAGCTGGTCAACCAGATAAGGTGAAGCAAAAACTGTCCCGGCTTGCGGATATGATGGGACGGGGCGGCTGGCAATGGACCGGCCCGGTGATGGCTAGTCTTGGGGCTGTTTCCGGGCCTGAAGGCCCTCCAGATGGACGCAATGCTGCGGTTTGGGTTGATTTGGATGAGATTGACGAGACACCACCACGCGGTGAACCGGGCATGAGCCCGATCATGCCTGATGCATCGCGCAAACGACTGAAGGATATGTTGGGACAGACAGCAGAGGCACGTAAATCCCAGTCTGATTATGCAGCCGCCCTGGCTTCTGTCTTTGCCAGCCCGGACAGCACATCTAGCCCTGTATTATTGCTGGCTGAAGCTGGAACCGGCACAGGCAAAACGCTAGGTTATCTGGCCCCAGCCACCTTATGGGCAGA
>DEBO01000022.1 GCA_002348585.1 Alphaproteobacteria bacterium UBA2954
CACATCCATATAGCCAAGGCTGTGGCCTCCATTTGGCAGAAAAGCGGCATAAGGCTCATGCAGTGGGCCGGTTAAAATGGTACGGAACCCGTCTGTTGCTGGGTTATCCTGTCGTGTGAATAATTTCAGCTCATTCAACCGTTCCTGATCGTAGATAATGGTGCCCTCTGTTCCATGCAGTTCCCAGTGCAGCCCGCATTTGCGCCCCCAGGTGACTCTGCTGGCTCCAATATGGCCTTTGACCCCATTCTCAAAATGTATAAGGGCGGCCACCATGTCGTCATTATCAACTATTTTTGTCTGGCCTGCTGCCTGACTGTCAGCACGCTCTTCATGCACTATCGTATAATCACCCACCACACGGGAAATAGAGGAGTTAGTTAGAAAATGTGCAACTGATATCACATGCGATAAGACATCGCCATTGGACCCTGTGCCAGACTGTGCACGCGACATCCGCCAGGACCAGGGTCGGTTACCATCGGCCTCGTTATCAACATCATACCGGCAGAAAAAACCAGAGACTCTTCCAATAACCCCGTTGTCAATTAAACGACGTGCATGAGTCACAGCTGGGTTTTTTGTGTAATTATAGCCTATGATGGTCTTTCCAGCTGAACTAGCGGCAGCGTTTGCCATAGCGGTTGAATCAGCAAGCGTTGTTGACATTGGCTTTTCGCACCAGACATGCTTGCCAGCAGCAAGCGCGGCGATTGCGATCTCCGCATGCGTATCATTAGGTGTGCATACAGATACAAGATGCACCTGATCATCTCTAACAACATCACGCCAGTTATCACTGTAACGCGAAAAACCAAGGTCTGTCGCACGCTGGCTTGCCCTTTCTGGACTGAGATCACAGACAATCTCCAAACGTGGGCGAAGGCCCGTACCAAAAACTGAAGCTGATGCACTATAAGCTATGGAATGAGCTTTTCCCATAAAACCCGTGCCAATCACGCCAATGCCAATCGACTTGTCTTTAACTGATGATGACATTTCACAGAACCTCTTTTATTGATTCTTTTTTGCATCAATAGATGATCTGCGATTAATTTCAAAGTAAATTGAAATAATATTGATAAATCAGAAGGTGTAAAAACTTAGAATAGTTTCCTAATTATTATAGCCTTTATCTAACAAATAGAACTTGCTTTTAAAATTAAAGATGTTTTTGTCATGTACAAAAAAGAATCTCGCAATTGTGTGTTTACATTTTGTACATAATGTTGACTAATAGGCGCACTTAAAAAAAGAGACATCTCGGAGGAAGATATGAAAAAGCTTATTTTTGCTCTAGCAACTGCGGTGACCATGGTTGCTGGTGCCGCCCAAGCAGAGCGTTATGTGATGGTCACGCATGGTGAGGGCAAAGACCCTTTCTGGCCTGTGGTTCAAAAAGGTGGTGAAGACGCAGCACGTCATGTGGGTGCAGATTTTGAATATATTTTTAACCCATCCGGTGACATGGGTGATATGGCAAAATCTATTACTGCTGCCGCAGCGACACAGCCAGACGGCATTGTAGTGTCTCTGCCAGACCCAGACGCACTAGGCGGAGCGATTAAAGCTGCCGTGGCTGCCGGTATTCCGGTAATCACAATGAACTCAGGTCTTGAATCATCAAAAGATGTCGGTGCCCTAATGCACGTTGGTCAGCCTGAATTTTTGGCTGGTCAGTCAGCAGGTGCACGTGCAAAGGCTGAAGGTGCAACAAAGGCTCTTTGTTTTATTCAGGAAGCGTATAACACAGCGCTGAATGACCGTTGTAATGGCTATGGGGAATCAGTGCCAACTAAGTTGGTAGATAGCTCCAATGATCCAGCCACGATCCCAACACGTGCGGCAGCCGGTCTGCAGGCTAATCCAGATGTGGATGCAGTTCTGTCAGTTGGCCCTCATGTTTGTGTTGGTGTTCAACAAGCCATTGATGAGTTAGGTATGTCTGTTCACCACTCATGCTTTGACCTTAGTCCACCGGTTATGGATATGATCAACTCAGGTAAGGTGCAGTACACAATTGACCAGCAGCAGCGTCTGCAGGGTTATATGCCTGTTATTGTTCTGCATCTGTACAACAATGGTGCAGGCCTGCTTCCGGGTGCAAATATCCCATCTGGCCCTGGCTTTGTTGACAAGTCAAACGCATCATCTGTCGCCGCTCTTGCTGGTGTAGACAGATAAAAACGTAAAATAATTGTTAGAGTGGGTAGCTAATTTGGTTACCCACTCTTTTTATATTAAGGGGGATAATCACTATGTCTGCAGCACCGCGGCAGGAATCAGACAGGCATGACGCAAAAGGCCCATTGGCGGCTCTGTTCGGCCGTCCTGAAATCGGTCCTATTGGGGTTATGTTGTTGCTGTTTGGGATGTTGGGTTATTTTTCCATTCCTGCAGGCGAATTTTCTTTAAACCCTTTTGCAGGGGAGGGCTTCAATGCGCTGGGAATCAGAAATAATCTTCGTGTAATTTCCCAGCTAGGCATAATCGCGCTTGGCGCAGGCCTTTTGATAATTGCAGGTGAATTTGACTTGTCGATTGGGTCAATGATTGGCTTTGCCGGTGCCTGTATGGCAATGATTTTGCGCTGGGGTTTTTCAGTGGTCATTCCCTACTTGTCTTTTGAAGGCGGCGTGCACATTGAATTTTTTACCCTTATCCATCTCTCTGATGTCTCGCCTCTAGGGGCAATTGCCATCACGATGTGCTTTACCTTATTTTTTGGCTGGCTGCAGGGGTATATTGTGGTCCGATCTGGCCTCCCGTCTTTTATTGTGACGCTAGGCGGCCTGTTTTTTCTGCGTGGCCTGACCGAGGTATCGTTACGGTCATTCAACCATCGGCCAGATCAGGTCAAGGGTGCAACCACAGTAACTGAAATTCCTGATATTAAAAATATTATTCATCTGCCTGGCCATGGCGAAATCGAACGGGAAGCAGCAAAAGCTCTGCCTGAGGCAGACCTGACAGCAATTGTGAGCGCGCTTCCTGCTGACAAAGTCGCTAGCATTACAGATCGTCTTCAATATACCTATCAGCGTATCGCTGATGCAAAAACAGATATCATGGCTGCAAGAGGTGTGAAGCCGCTTGAACGGGCTCTTGAAAATGCGATCAATTCCGGCAATGAGGGAATGGTCGCCACCATTCAGGAAAAAATTGCGACGTTTAAGGTCACGCCTGTTGTGCCGAAAACAGTAACAGACATTGACGTGGCCCGGGCCTATATCGATTCTGTTGTGACAGCCCGGCCTGTGGCGAATTTCTTTGGCGGCGACATTCTTGAACCAATCTTCAGCTGGCTGTATTATCCGATTGACTGGAACACGAATAATTTTGGCAATCAGTTTGCGCCAGGCTTGTATTCCTGTGTGATGATCTGGGTAATATTGTCTTTGCTCTGCTATATTATGCTCAGCCGCACGCAGGCCGGAAACTGGATTTACTCAACAGGCGGCAATCTCAATGCGGCAAAGGCAAATGGTGTGCCGACCAACAAGGTCAAGGTTAGCCTATTTATGTTTTCAGCCTTCTGCGCGACAATATTCGCGACCTGTCAGGTGTTTGAAGTCAATACCGCTGATGCGGCAAAGGGAAACTTAAAAGAGCTAGAGGCTATTGCGGCCGCTGTGATTGGCGGCATTGTAATGACTGGCGGTTTTGGAACGGTCCTCGGGATTATTATTGGAGCTTTTATTTTTGGGATAGCGAAAGAAGCGTTTTTCTACATACCTGGAATTGACGGGTCTTTCTAC
>DEBO01000037.1:0-9217 GCA_002348585.1 Alphaproteobacteria bacterium UBA2954
TTGATAAACCCGTCACTAGTCTCAAACACCCCTGTCGGGATTGAGGTTGGATGATTGTTGCCTGCCTGCTGAGGCACATGATCATCCATCAACCAGCGTGTTGCCTGAAAATCCAGCATGGCGATCTGGGCCTGCAAAAGCGAAGTTTGCACCCATTGCCCTTCACCTGTTTTCTCGCGGCTTAGAAGTGCCAGCAAAACGCCCTGCGCTGCAAAACCGCCAGCGGTTAGATCAGCGATCGGAATACCCACCCGCATGGGCCCCTGCCCGGGAGCACCTGTAATTGACATCAGCCCACCCATACCTTGGGCAATCTGGTCAAATCCAGGTCGCTTTGATAAAGGGCCATTCTGACCAAAACCAGATATCGAAGCATAAACAATGCGAGGATTAAACGCCCTTATAGTCTCATAATCGATGCCAAGGCGATGTTTAACGTCAGGCCGGTAATTTTCAACAATGACATCTGCTGTTTCCGCTATCTTCAGAAAAATGGCTTTTCCTTCATCAGATTTCAGATTAAGCACCATAGAGCGTTTATTGCGCTGCAGATTTTGAAAGTCGGAACTATCACGTGTTCCCCCCATATCTGAGCCAGCCTCAGATGGTGTTTCTATCTTCAGAACATTTGCCCCCCAATCCGCAAGTTGACGCACACAGGTCGGACCCGACCGCACACGCGTTAGGTCAAGTACAGTAATATGATCGAGAATGGGGCAGGACGGCTCAAATGCCATAACAGAATCCTTCTATACATAATTGCTGCAGAGTGAAACGCACAAGCTCACCTGCAAGGGGAGTAAAGTAAAATATTGTATACCAAAGTAAGACGCCTTACTGTCTGACTGTCAACAGGGTTCACCGCCCTACTGTCATAACTTTTGGTAGAACGTACCACACATATCAGGGACAGCTAGCTGCAGTATGAAAACACTTTTTATTCTGTTTGACAGTTTAAACCGTTCAGCCTTGTCTTGTTATGGCGGACAAATTTCCACCCCTCATTTTGACCGGCTGGCCAGCCGGTCTGCTGTATTTGAGAATCATTTTGCCGGTTCACTTCCCTGCATGCCAGCCCGGCGAGATATGCAAACAGGGCGGCTGAATTTTCTGCATCGCAGCTGGGGGCCGCTTGAGCCATTTGATGACAGTTTCGCAAGCCAGATGAAGTCAGCTGGTGTTTACAATCATCTAGTATCTGATCATTATCATTATTTTGAGGATGGCGGAGCAACATATCATACGCGTTATTCAACCTGGGACTTTATCCGCGGGCAGGAATCTGACCCCCATATTGCCATGGTTGAACCACCATTGGAGAGATTCAAACAAAGCTATCATCCCCTACAATTTGAAGAAACCCGTGACGGACACAGACTGCAGGGCATGATCAATCGCACAGCTGTCAAAGATGAAGCTGATTTTCCCGTGGTGAAATGTATAGATTCTGCCCTGAGGTTTCTGCATCAGAATCATCGAGCTGAAAATTGGTTTTTGCAAATGGAAACCTTTGACCCGCATGAGCCTTTTACTGCTCCGCCAGAATGGCAAATACGAGACACCGGATATTCAGGACCTGTCCTTGACTGGCCCCGGTATAAACAGGTTGAGGAAAGTGAGGCAGAGATCGCTGAGCTGAGAGAAAATTACGCGGCCTTGGTGCGGTTCTGCGATGCGCAGCTGGGCCGTCTGCTGGCGGCGTTTGATTACCTTGAGCTGTGGCGGGATACAGCTATTGTTCTGACTACCGACCACGGATTTCTGCTTAGCGAACACGACTGGTGGGCAAAGAACCGGATGCCCTTTTATAATGAGGTTGCCCATATCCCATTAATGATTTACCACCCCGTGCTGCACCAAGACGCTGGGTGCCGTATCGTCGCTTTGACCCAAACAATTGATCTGATGCCTACCTTTCTAGAGTTTCATAAACTGCAAGTCAGCAGTAATGTCACTGGGCAGTCTTTGCTGCCCTTGCTGACGGGGCAGGTCGAAAACATTCGTCAAATAGCACTTTACGGGATTTTTGGAGGGGCGATTAATGCAACAGACGGCCGTTACACCTATTTTCGCTACCCTGCAGAAATGGACCACAAGGACCTGTTTGAATATACATTGATGCCTATGCATAACCGCAGCCTTTTTGAAGTCCGCGAACTGACTGCAGCTGAATTATATCGTGGGTTCTCATTCACGAAGGGCGCTCCTGTTCTGCAAATCCCTGCTCTGAAGGATGCAAAACGATCCCCACGTCAGGGTAGTTTTGCGCAGACCCAGACATGTTTATATGATCTGCAGGCTGATCCGGCACAAAGCCACCCCTTCCGGGACCATAAAATTGAAACTAATCTGATGAAATTGATGCGGGCAGAGATGACTTTGCATGAGGCCCCTGAAGAGGTATATCTGCGCTTTGATCTACGCTGAACTAACTGAAGCCATGACCATATGACCGGAAAAAAGAGACCCTTATAATGAGCAACTATCTGTATAATCGTGTATTTGCCCCGCATGAAGACAGTCCAAAACCCTTCCTAATTGGCGAGACACAGACATTATCCTATGCCACTTTTCATGAACAAGTGAATAAACTTGCGCGTGCGCTGATTACCAGTGGTCTGAAAACGGGGGACAGAGTCGCAGTGCAGGCAGCCAAATCAAATACCCAGCTTGCGCTTTATGTAGCAACAATTAAGGCTGGAGGTGTTTATCTGCCTCTGAACACCAGCTATACCGCACATGAACTTGACTATTTTATCTCTAATGCACAGGCCCGTCTGGTTGTTGTTGATGAAAAGGCCCACGAGGCAGTTGCCCCAATAGCAGAAGCGCAAAAAGCAAAATTACTCACCTTAAATGCAGATGAAAGTGGCACCCTGCCTGCATTGGCAGAGCAGCAACCCGCTCGATTTGAAGCTATTGCAAGGGGGTCTGAAGATCTGGCTGCTATTCTATATACATCAGGCACAACCGGCCGGTCCAAAGGAGCGCAACTCTGTCATCGTAACCTCCACTCCAACACAGAAGTGTTACGTGACTTTTGGCAATTTACAGAAAATGATGTGTTGTTGCATATGCTGCCAATATATCACACCCATGGGTTGTTTGTAGCCTGTAATCTGCTGGCCATGGTCGGGGGCAGCATGATTTTTCTGCCAAAATTTGACGCTGAAAAAGCGCTGTCTTTTCTGCCGCAAGCCACCACAATGATGGGGGTTCCAACTTTTTACACAAGATTGCTAGAAGAGAAACGGTTCACACGCGAAACTAGCCAGCATATGCGCCTGTTTATTTCTGGCTCTGCCCCACTTTTGGCTGAGACTCATAAAAGCTTTGCCGCGCGTACGGATAAGAAAATACTAGAACGATACGGGATGACCGAAACTAATATGAGTACATCAAACCCCTATGATGGCAAGAGAATTGCTGGCACAGTTGGCGTGCCGTTACCTGGTGTTAAGCTGCGGATTGCAGATGCTAAAACAGGTAAAATAGTGCCTGATGGCGAGATTGGCATAATCGAGCTGAAAGGTGACAATGTATTCACTGGGTACTGGCGAATGCCTGAAAAGACAGATGAATCCTTTCGTGAAGACGGGTTCTTTATCACCGGAGACATGGCCCGCATTGATGAAAATGGCTATGTCGTCATTGTCGGACGGGATAAGGACTTGATCATTTCTGGTGGGCTGAATGTCTATCCAAAAGAGATAGAAAGCCTGATAGATGAGTTAGAGGGGGTGACTGAATCAGCTGTGATTGGTGTGCCGCATCCTGACTTTGGCGAAGCTGTTGTTGCTGTGATTGTTACAGCAGACAATGCCATGAATGAAGAAACGGTCATGAATTTTGTGGCTGATAAGCTGGCGAAATTCAAACAACCGAAGGCGGTTTTTTTTGTTGAAGCTCTGCCGCGAAACACAATGGGCAAGGTGCAGAAAGTTGCGCTACGGACAGAACACAAACAATTATTTGTTTAATTAAACTGGGCCATATAACAGAGCATCCTATTCGATTAATGAAATGGAGAGACCAAAATGCTAAACACACCCCCATTACCTTCAGGGCCGTTTATTGAGGCATATTGCGAAAACTGGCCAGAGATTGATGACACAGCCTATATTGCTAGTACTGCTGCTATTATAGGCTCTGTTCGCATCGGTGCAGACTGTTCCATTTGGCACAACGTCACTCTGCGTGGTGATGCCAACTATATTACTATCGGCAAGGGCAGCAATATTCAGGACAACTCAGTGGTACATATTGATTCAGGAACATTCCCAACCATCATCGGTGACTTTGTTACTGTTGGTCATGGCGCGATTGTTCATGCCTGCACCCTCCAAGATAACAGTTTTGTCGGTATGGGAGCGATTGTATTAGACGGAGCTGTCGTGGAAAGTGGTGCAATGGTGGCAGCTGGTGCGCTTGTGCCCCCAGGTAAAACTGTTCCTTCCGGCCAGTTGTGGGCAGGTAGTCCAGCTAAGCTCATGCGCGAAGTAGACGAGGCCACTCAGCATAAATTCCTTCAGATAGCGCATAAATATGTTGAATTTGGCAGGGCAGCTAGGCTTGGCATTGCCGGTGGACCTTATAAATTCACGCCTGTACCTCTACCGCCAAAAACAGACTGAGCAGCATTTATTCTATAGAAATCCTGTCACCTCATCATCTGACGTGCAGACAAAAAGCACAGGAAAACCTGTGTTAGTTAGGCTAGCCAAACGGCGTAGCATGTCCTCTGTATTGGACAATTGTACTTCAAAAGTCGCTGTGCCTGTTGGCAAATGTTGACGGCAAATCGAAATAACGCCATCAGTATCTTTAAGGTAAAGGTGTGGATTATCAGTTCATTGTCCATGCTATCACCCTACCGCACATAGACACACAGACCAACAGGCTATTCAGGGCCCTGTTCATCTGCCATGCTTAGTTCAATATCAGCATTAAAGCCTTACAGGAGAAAATAATGTATTTGCTCAGAATGGCCCTATTCTGCCTCAGTTTGGCAACCTCAGGCCTGTATGCAGCCGCAGCGCAGGGTCCTGCAGCAGATGCAAAGATTGAGCAAATCGGACCATCTCTGGCACATCCGTGGGGAATCAGCCTTATTGATAATAGAACAGCACTTATCACCTTACGTGATGGTGAACTCATCCGCATGTATTTGGACACTGGTGACGTCACAAAAATTGACAATGTGCCTGCCGTCTTTGCCCGCAAGCAAGGTGGGTTACTGGATGTGTTAACGCACAAAGATACCAGCGGCCTGCTTTCTATCTACATCTGCTACAGCAAGCCTGTGACCGGTGGTGCCGTTACCGCTCTTGACCGGGCTGAATTGAAGAAGGACAGGCTCATCAATCGCCAAACTCTCTTTCAAGCGAATGACGTTTCTGCGCGTGCCGTTCATTTTGGTTGTCGCATAACGATATACAATAACCATCTGTTTATGAGCATAGGCGATCGGGGCCAGCGCAATAATGCACAAGCGTTGACCTCACATGCAGGCGCTGTTGTGAGACTTCATCTTGACGGGATGATTCCTGAGAACAACCCCAATTTTGAAAATGGAGCGCCCGGCCTGTTTACAAAAGGACACCGCAACCCACAGGGTATGGCCATACACCCTTTAACTGGCGATATCTGGGTGAATGAACATGGTCCCAAAGGCGGCGATGAGATTAATATATTGGAGGCCGGTGCCAATTATGGCTGGCCGCTGGCCAGCTTTGGCAAAGAATATTTTGGCGGGCCAATCGGTAACGGGCTAACCAGCTTTCCCGGCACAAAAGATCCTATTTGGCACTGGACGCCGTCAATCGCCCCATCTGGGATGGCCTTTTATGATAAGCAGATGTTTCCCGAGCTCTCAGGCGGCTTGCTTGTGACCTCGCTCAAATTCAGGCGACTCTATCATCTACAGCTAAAAAACAACTTACCTAACCGCCAAAGCGTCATTTTAGACAAGCGTATTGGCCGGGTAAGAGATGTGGAAATTGCCCCTGACGGGGCAATATTACTACTCAGTGATGAAGCCACCGGCGGCCTGTTTAAATTATCCCGCTGAGAAAAGAAAATGCTGAAACAGTTAGGAAGGCCCGGGTCGCATATTGTCTGGCAGCCATGTTGCAAGCTCTGGGAATAAGATTAGCACAAATACCATTAACACCATGATCAGGAACATCGGTATCGAGGCTCTGGCAATAAATGACATCTCATGACTTGTCATACCCTGAAGGACAAATAAATTGAAACCGATAGGGGGTGTAATTTGCGCCATTTCGACCACTACAACGATAAAGATGCCAAACCAAATCAGGTCAATCCCAGCCTGACGCACCATCGGTTCAACAACCGCCATGGTCAACACAACACTTGAAATTCCATCAAGAAAACAGCCCAGAATTATATAAAAAATCAGCAACACCATCAAAAGCTCAAACTGTGATAATTGCCATTCTGCAATCAGATTGGCCAATGCCCGCGGCAAGCCTGTAAAACCCATCGATAGAGACAAAAACGCAGCGCCGGCCAGAATTAACGCAATCATTGCAGAGGTACGTGTTGCGCCCATAAGACTTTGTGCAAAGGTTTTTGCACTCAGTGTTCCCTGACTTGCTGCCAGTACTAGCCCGCCAATTACCCCGAAGGCGGCTGCTTCTGTCGCGGTGGCAAAGCCAAGATACATTGACCCGATTACAATCGATATAAGAAGTAAAACAGGGATCAAAAACCGCGAATTGCGTAGTTTTTCCGAAAAGCTCATAACTGGTTCAGACAATGGATTCCAAGAGGTTGACGCTTTGGAATAAATGGCAACATACCCCATGAACATCGTTGCCAAGACCAGCCCGGGCACGATGCCCGCGAAAAAAAGTTTTGTGATACTTTCATTGATGGTGACGCCATACACGATAAGTGTAAGAGATGGCGGGATCATTAACCCAAGGGTTGCCGCGCCTGCTAGCGTGCCTATAATCATCGGTTCAGGATATTTCCGCTTTCGCAGCTCAGGTATGGACATCTTTCCCACTGTTGTCAGTGTCGCTGCAGATGAGCCCGAAACAGCTGCAAAAACTGTGCAGCCAACAATATTTGTATGAACGAGACCACCGGGCAATCTGGCCATCCAGGGCGACAAGCCGGTAAACATATCCTGACTCAGTCGTGTTCGGAATAGGATTTCCCCCATCCAGATAAAAAGAGGCAGTGCCGTAAGGGTCCAGGAAGAGGAGGCTGACCATATTGTTGTCAGCATCACGTCTCCAACCGGCCTTAAGGTGAATAATTCCATACCTACCCAAGCGACACCCATAAGAGCAAGGCCGACCCAGACACCAGTTCCCAAAAGGGTGAACAGCACAAATAAAAACAAAATGATAATTGACAGGTTTTCCATGATCAGTGCCCCTCACCTGCCTTTTCCTGGACAATGCCATGCTGTCCTTTAAAAATAAGCTGCAGAAGATGATCAGTAAGCGCAATTGCTAAAACAACCGCCCCAACCAGCATAATCGATTGAGGTATCCATAGAGGCGTTCTATCTTGACCCTGGCTGATATCCATAAATTTCCAAGACCAGAACACAAATTTCTGGCAGTAAAAAACAAAATACCAAGAAATCAAAGTGCCGATGCCGAAACACCAGATTTCCATCACGCGTCTCATTTTCGGTTGAAGCGCATTCAGCAGTAGAGACACTCTGATGTGTGACCCCTTATTCAAAGCATTGGCAAACGCCAGAAATGACGCAGAGGCCATTGCGTAGCCTGCATAATCCGGAGCACCTGGGAACACCTCACCCGTCCATCTTGCTAACATCTGTATGACAATAAGGGCTAGAATGGCAATTAAGCAAAGCGAGGCGGCAACGCCAGATGCGGTGTAGATAAAATTTAAAAAACGTCGTAAGAAGGCCATTATTTTCAGCTCATTTAAGAGACAAATTCATTCGGGGAAAATAATTTAAGTGTTGGAACAAAAAAGGCGGGCCTTTAAGCCCGCCTTTATATTTATTTCATTGCTTTGAAAGCATCAACAATAGCTTTACCGTCCGCTCCAGCAGCTTCAAGCCATTCTGCAGTCATAGTTGCACCAATTTCCTGAAGTTCACCCTTCATTGTTGGATTTGCTTTTTCGACTGTCATACCACCATCACGTAGGCCCTGCATCGTAAAGCCAGTGTACTCCTTAGACCTCCATGTGCCTGCATATTCAGCGAGTGTTGCGCAACCACGGATAACATTTTTGTTAGCATCAGAGGTCCCTGACCATACATCAGAGTTCACCATCACATAGTTGCGTGGCAACCAAGCATCTACCTCATAAAAATAGCCCAGACTTTCCCAGACTTTTCTATCATAACCAGTTGCCCCTGAAGATACCATTGAGTCAGCAACGCCGGTCGCAAACGCCTGGCTGATTTCAGCAGCTTCAATAGTAACGGGAAGCATGCCTGTCAGTTCTGCTAGTCTTGATGTGGCATTATTATAGCTTCTGAACTTAATGCCCTTCATGTCGGCAACAGACTTTACTTCATTTCTAAAGTACAAGCCTTGAGGCGGCCATGGCACTGCATAGAGAAGGGTTAAGTTCTGGTCTGCCAAAATCTTCTCAAGACTTGGCTTAGCGGCTGCCCACAACTTGTCCGCATCATCAAATGATGTGGCCAGAAACGGAACAGAGTCATACCCGAAAAGGGCATTTTCGTTCTGATGACCTGACAGCAGTCTCTCACCAATTGGCACCTGACCGGACTGAATGGCCCGCTTGATCTGCGCACCAGGGAACAAAGACCCTGAAGGATGCGTGACGATTTCAATATCTCCACCGGTTCCTGTTGTTACGCATTTTGCAAACTCAGCGCCAGTAACTGAATGAAAATTAGAACCAGAATATGCCATTGGCATATCCCATTTCTCCGCCGCCGCTGGCATGGCCATTGCTATGCTCATCGCGCCTAAGATCAAAGATCTTTTCAGTAACTTCATGATTGACCTCCCTTTATACTTTTTTCCAAGTTTTCTCCAAACAACAATCACATAGCCTGATGTTAAATTGTCATTGTTGTCAATAGGAGTTGAGGTCAAGTTGAGATTATAGAGGCTAATCACGCCTCATCTGAGGTTCAGTGCCTCAATCTTTTCAAGGTCTGGAGCAAACCCTAGGCCGGGCCTGTCCGGAACCACGACATCTCCTTCATTGATGGGAAAAT
>DEBO01000037.1:9296-9442 GCA_002348585.1 Alphaproteobacteria bacterium UBA2954
ATGCGATCAAATGAACACCAGGCAAATGCCCAAGCCCCGTCTCATGCATATCACCACCATAACAGGACCAGCCAGCCTGCGCTGCTATCTGTGCAGTCTTCCTCGCTCTATTGATTCCCCCAGATTTCATTACCTTTATTGAAACG
>DEBO01000037.1:9614-15732 GCA_002348585.1 Alphaproteobacteria bacterium UBA2954
ATTTCCGGACAGGATGCGATCAAATGAACACCAGGCAGATGACCCAGTCCCGTCTCATGCATATCACCGCCATAACAGGACCAGCCGGCCTTCACTGCTATCTGTGCAGTCTTTCTTGCTCTGCTGATTCCCCCGGATTTCATTACCTTTATTGAAACGCCTCCAGCGATGTCCTGACTTATGGCCTTTTTTACATCTTCTGGGCCAAAAACACTCTCATCAGCGAGCAAAAGCACAGGGCATTGTCTATTGATTTCAGCCATGGTTTCATAATCATGCGCACGAACAGGCTGTTCTATGAAATCAGGCTCAAAGGTGGCTAGATCCAGCGTTCTACTGAGCCCTTCTTCGGCTTCAAGCCCCTGATTGAAATCAATACGGAGAGATAATTCTGGATGATTTTTGCGAATATATTCACAGCGCATTATATCAAACTGATGCGATTTAAAGCCTGTTTTCAGTTTAATCAGGCGCACCCCATCTGCAGATATTTTCTGCAAGAGCTGCTTATCCTCCTCAAAATCCGGATTTGCAATAGAGACAGATAAAGGAATGCGGGCTTGCGACTTTTGTCCGAATAAAGCCCAGACAGGCTGATTTAGAATTTTTCCTTCCAGATCAAGAAGCGAACTTTCGAGTGCGGCTTTCGCCTCTGTAGCATGCGCGATTGCATAAAGCGCGGCGCCCATGATTTGTTCACGTTCACTAACCATCCTGCCCAAAATTAACGGGCGCAGATAACGTGACAAGGCATAGTAGCTCGCTTCTGGAGAGCCTGTAAATACGGACCAGCATGCCGCCTCACCCCAGCCTTCCTGACCGCCCTCGCTTGTCAACCTCAACAGCACAACCTCAAAACCACCTTCGATATCACCTATGCCGTGGCTTCTTGTTGACACAACGGGAACCCGAATATGCCAAACCTTAACATCCGTGATTTTCTGGAGCAGTTCTGACATTATGCGACCCATTCGCTTACAGGAGCATTCGCCTCATGAAGCGGCTGACTGATGATATCCACGAGGGCAGGGCCATCATGAGACAGGACTTCTGCAATGACACTTCGTAGTTCAGAAGGCTTGTTAGCACGCCAGCTTTTCACGCCAAACGCAGACGCCACTGCGGCATGATCTGTCTCTCCGAAATCAACATTGTAAAACCGTTTATCAAAGCCTGAATTCTGACCAGCCTTAATCCAACCAAATGTATTATTTGAAAAAACAAGCATCTTAATTGGCAACTGATAACGTACTATTGTTTCAAGCTCACCGCATGAAAAATTAAATGAGCCATCACCCATAACAGACAATACAGTTGCATTGGGCCGGCCAACCTGCGCGCCAATAGCCGCCGCCAAAGAATAGCCAAGAGCGCCATGAGCTCGATTTGTAATGAAATGCCGGCCAGCAACAGGCCATCTGTAATGCGCAGAAAAATACGGACATGGTGTGCCGGGATCAGCACAGATAACAGCATCTTTAGGCAGAATGTCCATCAAAGACGCGACCACAGCTTCAGGCTTTATCGGCGAATCTGATGATGTAGCTAGAGCCTCAAAATCCCTTACTTTCGTCTCCCACGCAGAAGCAGAACGGACAAGACCTTTGTTTCTGTTTTCTGCGCCATCAAGACATTTTGACAATTCTGCAAGCGCTAGTTTTGCATCTGAAACGATACCTACATCTGTTTTATAATTGGCCCCAATAACGTCAGGGTCAGAATCAATATGAATAATCTTCACGCCAGGCTTTGGCGACCGCCATCTCTCTGTTGTTACGGACCCCGCTCGGCAGCCGATAAATAAAATTACATCCGATTCATCAACAACCTGACGTGTTGACGGCACACCACCGTTTGATCCCACCACACCCAGCGCAAGCGGCGCATGTTCAGCAACAACCCCTTGCCCAGATACTGTAGTTGCAATAGGAATTTCCAAAAGCTCAGCGAGTTTATAAAGCTCTTCATAAGCGCCAGAAATAACAGGTCCACCCCCACAAATGATTAGCGCATTTTCCGCCTCGCGCAGAATAGCCGCCGCATCTTCAAATTTATCTTTCGTGTCCAAAAGCCTCTCAGCTGGGAAATAGGCGTGTCGTTTTTCAGCCCAAATCTGTTGTTCATCCAGCGTGATTTTTTGCGTATCAAAAGGAAATGCCAAGTGAACAGCGCCAGGCCTGCCTGTCGTCATCGTTCTGAACGCCTTTCTAACTGCTGAAGGCAGGCCGGCCGCGTCATCTAACGATGTGTTCCACTTTGTTACAGGCTTGAACAGAGCTACTTGATCCAATTCTGTTAAAGGATATTTGCCGCGGCTAGTAGTCGCAACATCTGTTGTAATAGCGAGAATCGGAATAGAGCTTTCATTAGCCTCGACCAGTCCAGGTAATATATACGTGGCCCCGCCCCCTGAAGGGCCCTCACAAATGCCCGGTTTACCGGTCACCCGGGCATAACCGTCAGCCATGTAGGCGGCGTGCCTCTCATCGCGCGTAAGATAGTGAACGATATCATGGTCTAGTCTGGCCAGCGCATCATAAAAGGGCAGAGTTGTGTCACCGCAGAGGCCAAAAATATGTTTCACATCATAAGCCTGCAGCATACGGACCATAGCTTCTGCTCCGCTCAACATGTTCCCTCTGGAAATATTTCCTGTGCTTTCCATTTCTGATCCCTCGCTTGTTGCCGAAAATAAAGTTAATGTCAGATATGAGAATTTGACAAGTTGCAATAAAAGAGAGCTGACATGTTAGTTTCAGGCGGAAAATCAATTTACGGAGCGCGAATTGGCATACTGATGCTGGAAGCACAGTTTCCGCGTATCCCCGGTGATATGGGCAATGCGGAAACATGGCCGTTCCCTGTGCTCTATAAAGTAGTGAGAGGCGCGACCCCGGACCGCGTTGTGCGAAAGAATGCTGAAGGCACGCTAAACAGATTTATTGCTGCCGCTGAAGAGCTGGTGTCTGCCGGCGCGGATGCGGTCACCACCAATTGTGGGTTTTTATCTATTTTTCAAAAAGAACTCTCAGCTGCTGTAAGAGTTCCTGTTCTTACCTCTTCATTAATGCAGGTCAACACAGTAAACATGCTGCTTCCAGAAAGCAAAAAGGCCGGCATACTGACGATTTCAAAGTCAACTTTAAGTGACGCGCATCTTACTGCCGCAAATGTGCCGTCAGACACCCCCATCGGCACAACAGAAGATGGCGCTGAATTCAGCAATGTCATCCTGAATGATGAGCTGCAGTTGAATATTGAATTGGCAAGGATGGATAATATCAATGCCGCTTTGAAGATGAAGACAGAACATTCTAATCTGGGCGCGATCATACTTGAATGCACAAATATGTGTCCCTATGCCAAAGATATACAAGAAGCAGTCGGACTACCGGTATTCTCTATCGTGAACTTTGTGCAGTGGTTGCATGCTGGACTTAAACCCACCCGCTTCCTCAGCTAGGATGGCTTTAAGCAGAAAATCTGTCTGGGCGATAAGGGCTTAAATCCAGATTTGTTGGGTTTTGGGTGATGATATCTGAGAGGATTTTGCCTGACTTGGCCCCACCTGTCAGACCAAGGTGCTGATGGCCAAATGCGGTGTAGATTTCTCGGTCAGCAGACACCTGTCCAAGCATTGGCAATGAATCTGTTATCGCTGGCCTGTGGCCCAACCACTCCTCTATCTCATCATATTTCAGGTCGCCGAATAATGCTTCTATATGCGTGCGTAGCATTTTAATCGGCCCGTCTTCAGGTCCTGCCTTCGTGCCGCCAAACTCGACCACACCTGCACAGCGGATACGGCCTTTCATCGGGGTAACTGCAAACTTTCCTGAAGCCACCATCATCGGGTTAATTGGATATCTCTCAGGTGATGTCAGCTCTATATGATACCCCCTCTCACTTTCCATGGGCACCTTTATACCCATCTTCTCCATAAAGGGGCGTGACCAGACACCAGCAGTTAAAACCAATTTTTCTGCTGACATCTTCCCTGAAGACGAATTAAGAAACGGTTTGCCAGTATTGTCCTGTCCCAAACCCATCACATCTGCAACAACAAGCTCACCTCCTGACTCCTCAAAATGCCGGGCTAGAGCTTTTACATAAGCCCCCGGGTCAGTAATCATGCCATGCTGTTTACATCTGACCACAGTATGAAATTTACCTGCATAGAGGGGATCTGTTTTTGCGTAGTCCTCCCCACTTTCAACTTGAAACTCAAAGCCCAGTTGTTTGCGTAACGTCCAACTAGACTGCTCTCCGAGATAACGCGTTTCAGTATCATATCCAAAACAGTAATCAGCATCCTTTATAAAGGCTTCTGCTGGCGTACCGTTTGCCAGCGTCTTGTGCTGTTCAACTGAATCGTAGATCAGAGGCAGCATGCCTTTGGCATAGATGCTCACATCCTTTTCTGTACATTTTTTCAGATAATTGAACAGGAAAGGCGCGAGTTTCGGTAGATAGCGCCATCGCAAAAATAAGGGCGAGTTCTTATCCAGAAGCATAAAAGGGGCTTTTTTCCAAAGTCCAGGTGTTGTCACAGGAATTACACCGCCAGCAGCAAGAACACCTGCATTGCCAAAAGATGTTCCGCTGGCTGGGCCTACCTTATCAATGAGGGTCACACGATAGCCTGCACGTTGCAGCCAAATGGATGTTGATACACCAACAATGCCGGCACCTAAAACAATAATTTGAGCCATAATCTGTTCTGCTCACTTCCTGTGAATAGCCATCCGATAAGGCTGGCAAAAACAGATTCGTTCCGCAATAAAAAAGAGTTACATACAGGCAGGAAATTTCACAACTTTACTTATGATATCCAAACAGCATCCCTATCAAACGGGAAACTTGGTCTCCGGATGTGACTGAAGGAAAAGCGGTCAAGAACCGGCGAAGTCAAACCGCCTGTATCCACCTCTATTGTTTGAGCGTCTGAAAACCAGGGGGCAAACCCTGCCCTAAAATGACCTCTGGACTTCACAACAACAGATTGCGCAGTTGCAATATCTTCACCAAACATTTCAAAAAATATTGGGTCTGCTGTCTGCGCCCGATCCGAAATGACAACTACTTTTATGCCGTCAATTTGCAACAGTGCAGATGAGCCCAAATGCAACTGACGACCAGCCAGCATACCTAAACGGCCCACGACATGTCCATCAGAGAGAGCGATTACTTTTGCCTCAACCTTTAATGCAACATCCCAGGCTTCCCATGGAGCACTGCCTTTTTTCCGGTTGAACTTAGCGGTAAATTCAGAGCCTATGCCGGCATTATGGGCGTCAGTTGCAAGTGCAGGATCAAAAAATGAGCCATAAAGAACATTGCAAGCTGAAGCTGAAATTAACGCAGACAAAAACGCAGTTGCCCGGCCAGAGCCGCCGCCGCCTGGGTTGTCTCCTGCTTCTGAGAAAATCAGCGGTTGTCTTGTCTGATCGTGGATCTGGGCCATTGCATCAGCTAGAGGCGTAAGACCCCGAATAAATTGCTGGCGTTTATTCCAAGCCATTTGGGCTATTTCATTCGCAAGATGATGAGCCTTTTGGTAATCCTCTGCCGCAGTGACAACAACCGACACGCCATTTTCCGGCACATCAGAAAAGGCGAAATTACCAAATACTGAAACATTCATAATTGCACCCGCAAGCTCAGCTTGGCGTCTTTGTCCAAAATCAATAACTTCGCCATAAGGACCGCTAGCTGTCAAAAGTGCAATAGA
Organism: Alphaproteobacteria bacterium UBA2954; assembly: GCA_002348585.1. Classification (GTDB taxonomy): domain Bacteria; phylum Pseudomonadota; class Alphaproteobacteria; order Puniceispirillales; family Puniceispirillaceae; genus JADHLI01. The sequence continues at coordinate 15,346 of DEBO01000037.1, forward strand.
CGATGGTACAAGAGGCAATTTGACATGTGCAATTTTTGGCTCAACCTGACTTGCCAAGATGCACCTTAAAGCGAAGGCTGTTTCCTGGCCACGTTGTGCCATGTCGACATGGGGGTTTGTTCTGTAGCCGCAAATAAAATTAGCAGAGTTACACAAATCATCTGAAATATTGGCATGAAGATCTAGCGTCATGACCAATGGAATATGTGGCCCCAATTTTTTGCGCAATCGTTTAACCAATTCACCATCAGGGTCATCTAAATGTTCAGCCACCATAGCACCATGCTGACACAGATAAACAGCATCAATAGGTGATTGCAGTTCAGAAAAAACGAAATCACAAAAATCTTCAAACACATGTTCTTTGACAGGCCCAAGCGGGTGAGA
>DEBO01000037.1:16086-17285 GCA_002348585.1 Alphaproteobacteria bacterium UBA2954
GGCACAGGCACCCATTGCCCTGTTGCATCCATAGCTCTAACGAAAGCAGCAAATTCTGTTGCCAGCGCGGGCTTGGGCTTACGCGCCTCTGCCAGAAGGGCATCCCCCCTCAGCCAGGTCAAACTCGAAAAATCCTGCATGTCCGCAGGCCTTGAAAATCGATTTGACTCAAGCTTCAGCCCTAATAAGGCAACACGTGGTGGTGCTTTAGATGTTACTTTCATCTTTTTGATTCCTCTCAGCTAAGGCTGCACTCACAATAATTGGCAAGAAAAAAGCGAAGATGATTTCAAATTAAACAGCAAATTTTCTGTTGATGCTATTCTGCAACCTATTCTACTCTTGTTTCAATGCAGAGCGAATACGAGCAATAAATTAACACCATCTTATAGGCAATCATCAGAGGCACCCATGGCAATTCAAAATGAAGAAAAGATTTGGAAACTGGTTGATGCAAAAAAAGCAGAGTTCATCGAACTGTCTGACCGTGTATTTGATACGCCAGAGACCCTATATAATGAATTCAGCTCAGTTAGCGAGCACATAGCCACCCTAGAGACACAGGGGTTCAAAATAACGAAAAATGTCTGTGGTATGCCAACTGCCGTGATAGGTGAGGCTGGTGACCAAGGTCCAGTGATTGCCATTCTTGGTGAATTTGACGCTTTGCCGGGCCTCAGTCAAGAACCCGGCTTGGCTGAACACAGTCCCATTATAGAGGGGGGTAACGGCCATGGCTGTGGGCATAATCTCCTAGGCTCAGCAGCCCTGCTGGCAGCCACTGCTGTCAAAGATTGGCTTGCTGAAACTGGTATCAAGGCTCGCGTCAGATATTATGGCTGCCCAGCAGAAGAAGGTGGTGCAGCAAAAACATATATGGCGCGTGACGGTCTGTTTGATGATGTTAGTGCGGCTATATCTTGGCACCCCTCTACCTTTAATGCGGTTCAGCATGGTAATTCACTTGCCAATAGTCGAATTGATTTTACCTTTGGTGGCAAAGCGGCCCATGCTGCTGCTGCTCCGCATTTAGGCAGAAGTGCGCTTGACGCATGTGAATTGATGAATGTGGGCGTGAATTACATGCGTGAGCATATTCCCGATGAAGCCAGAATCCATTATGCCTACCTTGATGTGGGCGGAGCCGCACCTAATGTTGTTCAGTCAACAGCGACCGTAAGGCAACTAATAAGAGCAAG
>DEBO01000114.1:0-2743 GCA_002348585.1 Alphaproteobacteria bacterium UBA2954
TAGCAATTCAGGGAAATTTAGATCCCTTATGTCTTGTTAAAGGCGGTAAGCAAATGAAAGATGAAATTAGTAGAATAATCGATTGTTTTGCAGACAGACCACACATATTTAACTTAGGACATGGTGTTTTACCACAGACACCACCCGAACATATTCAGGACCTTGTTGATTTCATAAGGATAAAATCGGGTGAATAATAATGGATTATGTATGGGTGAAGGCGTTACATTTAATTGCTATTATGTCATGGATGGCTGGTTTGTTATATTTGCCGCGCTTATTTGTTTATCATGCAATGGTTGAAGTTGAATCTGTAAGGGCACAAACATTCAGACTAATGGAGCGCAGACTCCTTAGAGCTATTATGAATCCCGCAATGATTTTGTCTTGGGCTTCAGGATTGTGGCTTTTATACCAGAACCCTAATTTATTAGTAATGCCCTGGATGTGGATAAAATTAACCTGTGTTGTCCTCATGACTGCAACGCACATGATTTTTGCACGAATGCGTCGGCAGTTAGAACAAAATATTGCTTTAAGTGAAAATGCATATCGGTGGTGGAATGAGGTACCCACAGTTTTGATGATAGTTATTGTGATTATGGCAATTGTTGAACCGTTTTGAACTTATGGGCACGGTTGTTAAAGTCTTCAATATTTGACAGGATTAAGTGATTTATGGCATTAATAGTTTTGTATCTACACATAGCTCAATAATCCCTCCTAAAACTATGTGATGGGCCCACTTCCTGAAAAAAGCCTCCTTTCATTCATCTTTGTTCCAAGGTCAACGAGATGCATTTACAAGAACTAAAATCTAAAAGCGCGGCAGAGTTGCTTGCCTACGCAGAAGATCTAGAAATAGAAAACGCATCAACCTTGCGAACCCAGGATATGATGTTTGCGATTCTTAAACAGTTAGCCGAGAATGATGTTGTCATTCGTGGCACAGGTGTCTTAGAGGTTTTGTCCGACGGTTTTGGCTTCTTGCGCGCTCCAGAGTCAAATTATCTTCCAGGTCCCGATGATATTTATATTTCACCGAGCCAGGTAAGACGGTTCGGTTTACGGACGGGTGATACAGTTGAGGGTGAGATTAGAGCTCCTAAAGATGGTGAGCGTTACTTTGCTCTCTTAAAAGTTGAATCAATCAATTTTGAAAGCCCTGACTCTGTACGCCATCGGATTAATTTTGATAATTTGACGCCTTTATATCCAGATTCAAAATTAACTATGGAATTACCCTTTGATCCTGATAGGAAAGACAACACTCCGCGAGTCATGGATTTGATTTCACCTATAGGCAAAGGGCAACGCGGGCTAATTGTTGCTCCACCACGTACTGGCAAAACCATGATGCTGCAAAGTATTGCACATGCTATTTCTATGAACCATCCGGAAGTTTATCTTATCGTTTTGCTTATTGATGAGCGTCCAGAAGAAGTCACAGATATGCAACGGTCTGTAAATGGAGAAGTGATATCTTCAACCTTTGATGAGCCAGCATTACGCCATGTTCAAGTCACAGACATGGTCATCGAAAAAGCAAAAAGATTGGTGGAGCACAAACGCGATGTCGTAATTCTGCTCGATTCAATTACCCGTTTGGCTCGTGCGTATAACACAGTTGTCCCATCCTCAGGGAAGGTGTTGACCGGTGGTGTTGATGCAAATGCGCTGCAGCGGCCTAAGCGTTTTTTCGGTGCCGCCCGAAATGTGGAACAAGGGGGTTCATTAACGATTATAGCCACCGCGTTGATTGAAACAGGGTCTCGGATGGATGAGGTGATTTTTGAAGAGTTCAAAGGAACCGGCAACAGCGAAGTGATTCTTGATCGTAAATTGTCCGATAAACGTGTCTTCCCTGCCATTGACGTGACAAAATCTGGTACACGTAAAGAAGAATTACTGGTTGATAAACAAACCTTGTCAAAAATGTGGGTTTTACGTCGTATTCTGATGCAGATGGGGCCAGTGGACGCGATGGAATTCCTAGCTGATAAAATGCGACATTCAAAAACAAACAATGATTTTTTTGAGCAAATGAACAGCTAGACGGTTATATTGATTTTGATTCTAAATCAATAAGCCATTGTTTTCTATTAACATTATTCGGATCTCGTGGGTTCTTCTTGTCGCCACCACTGTAGTTGTTAAATTTGCCGTCAGCTTGTATTATCCTGTGGCAAGGAAGAATAATAGGCAACGGGTTACGCTTGCAGGCCTGACCAGCTGCTCTGGCTGCTTTAATGTTTCCCCACCTTTGTGCAAATTCTTTATAGGTAATTAAATCACCGAATGGCACCGTGGCTAACACAGACAACCATTTTACAAGAGCGGGGCTGTAACTAGATAGATCAAGCTGCACCGTAAAATCTGATAATTGGCCGTTGAAATAGTGGTTAATTTGTCTAATTGTTTCACGTGAAACATCATTTTCCTGATCTGCCCTAATGAAGGGTTTTTGCTGCCAATCAAGTTTATACAGGCCGCTATCATTTGAACAGGCACGCATGTAACCAAGCGGAGAGTGAAATGAACTTGTATACATGGTGTCCACCAGTTTGAAGTTGTGGGGCGGGGCTGGTTTATATATTTAAGCTTATCACAGTTAACTCTTTTGGCCATTATGATGAAATTACCTTCCCTCACAGATACAATTTTCGCGTTGGCAACACCACCCGGGCGCTCAGCTCTGGCTGTTATCCGTGTTTCAGGTCCACAAGCCACTGGTGTGCCAGAA
>DEBO01000114.1:3139-18387 GCA_002348585.1 Alphaproteobacteria bacterium UBA2954
GGGAATTTCATTGATGAAGTGATGATGATCGCATTTGTTGGCCCCCTTTCAGCAACCGGAGAGGATGTGACAGAGATCCATTGCCATGGTTCACCAGCTGTGGTTGAAGATATTCTTAATCATCTCGCGGCTACTTCAGGTTTCCGCTTGGCCGAGGCAGGTGAATTCACTCGCCGCGCTTTTGATAATAATAAAACAGATATCACGGCGGCTGAAGGGCTTGCTGATCTGATTGACGCCAATACATCTTTGCAGCGGGTTCAGGCTGCCGCGCAGATGGCAGGCAGTCTGCGCCGGCCTGTTGAAAACTGGCGGAAGGAAATCATTTCCTGTCTGTCCGAGTTAGAGGCCTCAATAGATTTTACCGACGAAGATCTGCCTGCAACATTAGAAACGCAGATCAGAAACCGAATTCAAACAATTCACGGTGACATGAAAGCAGGTTTGGCCGATTTTCACAAAGGCCAGATCATCAGAACAGGACTTTCTATCGTATTGGCGGGCCCAGTAAATGCCGGTAAATCGACTTTATTGAACCTGTTGGCGAGGCGCCCAGCTGCGATTGTGTCAGCTATGCCAGGTACTACAAGGGACAGTATAGAAGTTGGACTTGAAATAGCGGGCGTTTCAGTGGTGGTAAAAGATACAGCAGGATGGCGCCAGACAAATGATCCTATAGAAAAAGAGGGCATTGAGCGGGCTAGACAGGCAGCGGCAGAAGCAGATATTCTCGTTGTTGTTGTTGATGGCAGTCAGCCTGGCTGGTTTGAAGATATGGATGAAATCATCACTTGGGGGTCACAAACATGCCTCATTTTGCTGAACAAGAGTGATGTGGGTATAGTAACCAATGAAAAACAGCACACAGCAGACCGCGCTTCTGAAAAAACCGTTCTATCTATCAGCGCAAAAGATGGATCAGGGCTGAGTGAATTTGAGTCGCGGTTAGGGGAAATTATCCAGAATCTGAACCGCACTTCATCATCCATTACACTAACACGTGTGCGCCATCAGCAGGCAGTGCGCCAGGCTTTAGAGCATTTAGAGGCAAGCTTGCATTTGTCTGTAGGCAAACAGACAGAATTGGTGGCTGAAGAGTTCAGATCAGCTACATCAGCGCTGTCCCGTATTCTTGGATATATTGATGTTGAGGATGTTCTTGATCATATTTTTTCGAGCTTTTGCATCGGCAAATAAAGCATAAGCACTCCAAGACAGCGTTTGGCCGATGCTGAAGATTGATGTTTAACGTGAAACAGCGTAGATTACCGGCAATACAAGCAGCAAGGCCAAATTAGAAGCTTTTGTTGAAACGTAAATATTTTTAGCTAACTACGTGGATTAGAAAAAATGACACTCAAAAAGTTTGATGTTTTGGTAATTGGTGGTGGCCATGCTGGGACAGAAGCAGCTGCTGCGGCAGCACGCATGGGTGTAAAGACCGCTCTTGTCACTATGAAAGCAGATAAAATTGGTGAAATGTCCTGTAATCCCGCGATTGGCGGCCTTGGTAAGGGTCAGCTTGTATGCGAGATAGATGCGCTTGATGGGCTAATGGGGCGGGCAATTGATAAATCCGGTATTCAGTTTAGAATGTTGAACAGGTCACGTGGCCCAGCTGTCCATGGCCCGCGTGCACAAGCTGATCGTAAACTCTACCGACAGGCGATACAGGCTTTTTTAGATGAACAAGAGAATTTGACAATTCTCGAGGGCGTTGTTGCCGATATTGAAATAAATCAGGGCCGTGTTTCGGGAATTCTGACTGAAAATGGCGAGATGATCAAATCAGATTCTGTAGTTCTGACAACAGGTACATTTTTAGGTGGTTTAATTCACCTTGGTTCAGAAAGGACTCCAGCTGGGCGTGTTGGCGAGGCACCATCATTGGCTTTGGCAAAGCGGTTGCGAGAAATGAAGTTACCAGTTGGCCGATTGAAAACCGGTACGCCGTCACGACTTGACGGACGCACAATTGATTGGTCGCGTTTGACTATTCAGCCCGCTGACTTAAATCCTGTTCCCTTTTCCACGTTGACGGACCAGATAGACGTCCCGCAAATTGATTGCGCTATAACCCGCACTAATTCGAAAACACATAAAATCATTTCACAGTCTCTTCATTTGTCTGCTGTCTATTCAGGCCAGATTGAAGGGCAGGGACCACGTTATTGCCCATCTATTGAGGATAAAGTGCATAGGTTCGCAGACAGGGATTCACATCAGATTTTTCTGGAACCTGAGGGCCTTGATGACCATACGGTTTATCCCAACGGGATATCTACTAGCCTGCCACGCGAGGTACAAGCCGCTCTAGTTGCCTCAATTGAGGGTCTTGAGACGGCTAAGATTTTGCAATTTGGCTATGCGATCGAATATGATTTCATTGACCCACGTGCATTATCATCTTCTCTCGAGCTGAAAGCCTTACCTGGTTTGTTTCTAGCTGGACAGATAAACGGGACGACGGGATATGAGGAGGCAGCTGCACAAGGCCTGATTGCGGGTGTAAACGCTGCCCTCAGACTTTCTTCATCAGCAAAACAAAAAGAGAATTTTGTTCTTGACCGAGCAGATGCTTATATCGGTGTCATGATAGATGATCTGGTTACAAAAGGCGCGCCTGAACCTTATCGAATGTTCACATCACGTGCTGAATATAGATTATTCTTGCGTGCTGATAATGCCGACCAGCGTCTCACTGACAAAGGCATAGAAATTGGATGTGTCGGGCTAGAACGGCGTCTTCATTGGGCGTTAAAAAAGCAAGATTTGTCATTGGCACAGGCGCTTTTAAAAATAAATCCAAAGCGGCCGAAAGAACTTGTTAAAAAAGGCCTACCTATTTCACGTGATGGTGGTTCCAAAACACCGGCGGATTTGCTGGCTTTAGAAGGAGTTAGCCTTGTTGACTGTAAGCGGTTATGGCCTGAATTGGGAGACATTGACTCCAAATTGCACAGTCAACTTGAGACAGATTGCCGCTATTCTGGTTATCTAGCGCGTCAGCAGGCAGATATTGAGGCCATGCGACGTGATGATGCCTTGAGAATCCCTCCGCAAATTTCATTTCTCGCAATTGGCGGGTTGTCTGCTGAATCCTGTGATTTGCTCCAGCGCTACCAGCCTGAGACGATTGGACAGGCTAGCCGTATTCCCGGCATGACACCCGCAGCTCTTGTTGCTGTTCTGCGCTATCTTAAAAAAGAACGTACAGCCACATCGTCTCAGGCTGAGCGCGTGCAAGCGGCTGGGCAGCAGAGCATATATTGACTTTCAACCACATTTTTCCGTCTAACAGTACCCAGCAAGAGGTATGTGCTTATCTAAATGTTTCACGTGAAACAGAAGAGAAGCTTCAGATTTACGTGAGTTTGCTGAAAAAATGGCAGCAGCGCATCAATCTTATATCTTCAAAAACCCTGCCTTGTGTCTGGCAACGTCATATTTTGGATTGTGCGCAGTTGACCGCTCATTTGCCTGTTAGATCGCGACGGATTATGGACATTGGGTCTGGGGCAGGGTTGCCAGGTCTGATCCTTGCTATATTGACAGAATGTGAAGTGCATCTGGTCGAATCGGATACAAAAAAAGTGGCCTTTATGCGAACGGCCTTGGCTAAAGTTGATGTTAATGCAAACATCCATCACGCCCGTATTGAAGAGTTGCCGTTTCTAAATATTGATATCATTACAGCGCGTGCGCTTGCACCACTCTCAAAATTAATTCGGCTGACACAAATACAGGATCATCCTGGACTTTCCTATTTGTTTCTAAAAGGAAAGAAGGTAAATGAGGAATTGACCGAACTGCCGACATCGTCAACACTAACAGCTATATCCTATCCAAGCATAACTGATCAGGATTCTTCAATCATATATCTAAAAAGATAAAAATGTAAATTAATCAGAAGGTAATTTGTTTTATGTCTGCTAAAATCATAGCTGTGGCAAACCAAAAAGGAGGTGTTGGAAAGACAACGACCGCAGTGAACCTGTCCACAGCTTTGGCGGCCTGTGGTATGGGTGTTTTGCTGGTTGATTTTGATCCGCAAGGTAACGCCAGCACAGGGTTGGGAGTAGATCTTCAAGCACGTGCGATGAACAGCTACCGGCTGGTGACTGGGGAATGCATCGCAACTGATGCAATTGTCACGACAGAAGTTCCCGGTCTGTCTCTTATAACCGCAACAATGGATTTGTCTGCTGCTGAAGTCGAATTGAGTTCCTTGGACAGACGCGAATATCGATTGGCAGACCAGCTTTCTGCTCTTCAAGCTGATTTTAATTACATTCTTATAGACTGTCCACCGTCGCTTGGTTTACTGACTGTAAATGCACTTTGTTCTGCGCACACTGTAATTGTGCCGCTTCAATGCGAATTCTACGCCCTCGAGGGCCTGGCGCAGCTGACACAGACCATTACCACTGTACAGTCTAGTTTGAACCGCGAACTTAAGCTGCAGGGTATAGTGCTGACTATGTATGACACACGTAACAAACTGTCTGAGATGGTCGAGGCTGATGTGCGTGCCCATTTTGGTGCTTCAGTATATCAAACCGTTATACCGCGCAATGTCCGCATTTCTGAGGCCCCATCATTTGGTCAGCCCATATTGGTGTATGATTTGAAATGTGCTGGCTCGCAGGCTTATGCTGCCTTGGCAGCCGAACTTCTTAAACAGGAATAAAAAGTCGCATGACAGACAGAATACAATCAGGAAAATCCCTAAGAAAACAAGATTCACAACGCCTTGGCCGTGGTTTGTCAAGTTTGTTGGGTGACTCGCCTATCAAGGCTGCAACAAAAGGGTCATCAAACACTGCTTATGCCATTCGTCATGATGCTGACAATGCTGGGCGTGATATCAGGGCTCTACCTATAGAATGGATTGTGCCTGGGCCATGGCAGCCACGGCGCAATTTTGATTCTGACGAGCTGAAAGAGTTGGCTGTCTCCATAAAAAGCCGTGGCTTGTTGCAGCCTGTGATTGTTCGACCCCATCCAGACCGCAACTCCCAGTTTCAGCTAGTCGCGGGCGAGCGGCGTTGGCGTGCTTCACAAATAGCTGCTTTGCACGAGATTCCGGCAATAATTTCAAATTTTGAGGATAAAGAAGCGGCTGAGTTATCGCTCATTGAGAACATTCAGCGTCGTGATTTGTCTGTTATTGAGGAAGCTGAGGGTTATCAGGTGCTGTTGGAAAAACATGGATATTCGCAGCAGGAACTTGCGGATATTGTTGGCAAATCAAGATCACACATAGCAAATATCGGACGCCTTTTATCATTGCCGCAGGGAATAAGAGACAAGATTATTAAAGGCATTTTAACGATGGGTCAGGTTCGTCCTTTGGTTGGCCGCGAGGATGCTGAGCAATTAGCGGAAATCATCATCAGCGGCAATCTGTCTGCCCGGGATGTCGAAGCCTTGCTCAAATCACAAAGCAGATCCAAAACAGCGTCACCACAGCAGGAAAAACCATCTGACATCAAGGCCTTGGAGATTCGTGCCCGCACCGAACTTGGATTATTTATGCGTTTGGACTGGGATGAAAAGAATGACAGAGGCCAAGTGGCAGTAAAGGTAACCTCGCTTGAGCAGCTTGAGGATCTTTTGTCCAAAATTGGCCTGAGGCAGACAAAATAGATGTTTCAACGGTTCAGGTTGCGGCTTCGTAACACGATCCCAAGTAAAGTCTGTCCGGTGAGTGTTGATGGATTGATTGTGCCTTTGGTTTTCATCTGAATTTCTGTGGAAATCAAGCGGTTAATCATCTCAGTTAATTGACCCGATGTCCATTTGGAAAGTTGCGCGGTGACCACAGGTTTAACTTTAAAATGAATAGGTGGTTTGAGGGTAGAAATAGCAGCCGTGCTTGTCTGCCCAGTTTCCATGGTAAGCCGGGCTGACAGCATATTTTTGAACAAAGATAATATTTGTCTGAGTATACTTATTGGAGGCTGACCATCTTGTTGTGAGCGGGAATAGTTCTGTTTAAACTGTTTTACATTCCCGTTCAGGATAGCGATTGTGATTTGATCTCCCACCACAGCACCGCTGTCACCGAGTGCATTGTAAATATCTTCTTCCGTCAGCTGCCCATTAGATCCGGCAAATAATGCTAGTTTTTCGATTTCCTGGCGAGAAACGGCTCTGTCAATGCCAAGCCGGGAAACAAGCAAGGAAAGCGTATCTCTGCTGATCTGTATATTTTCACGTTTGAAAACTTGTTGGGCTAAATCGCTCAATGAACGGTTATCATCCTGATAACACCCAACAGATGCACAATAAGCATGCTGGTCACAGAATTTTACCAAGGCATGTCTCGTATTGACGTCACGTGCCTCGATCACTAGCCGTGCCTTATCATGCAAAGAGTTGAAGCCAATTTTTACAGCCTCTGTCATTTCTGTGCCCATGCCACTCAGCATAACAAGGCGCAACCCACCAAAAGCAGGCAGTTCGTTCAGGCTGTCAGGTAGGAGCGTTTTATCTCCTGCCACATCCTGACCCGAGAGTTGAGAAACAGAAAAAGGGTCATCAATTTGATCTGTAAAATGGAGCGCAATTTTCCTGGCGTGTTCCCTGACCAGGCCGCTATCTTGGCCATAGAATAGATAGGCGCGATAGTTTGGATTTGGCTTTGATATCAGTCCAAGAATATCTCGGTTAGCAATTTTCATTTAGTTCTCAGCAGATAAGAAATAGAGCTGAAGCTTCTGATACACACGTTCAGCTAGAAGTTGCACCAGACGCTCAGATGCAAATTTCGCCGAGACACTCTGACCATAGTAAGATGTGATAGTGCCTGAAGTGGCTGTGGCGGAAACCACACCACTAGTCAGTTCATTTCCAGTTTCATTATCTTTTAGTCTGTAATTGATTGACATCTTGGTGTTATTCAGCGTTGATGAGCTTCCTGAGGCAGATAGGGTAGAACGACTTTCTCCCGTCAGGCTATAACTGAGGCTATACCGTGTATCTGTATGAGCTGAGCCAATCTGGCGCTCCAATTTTTGTCTGAAAAGCTGTTCACTGCGGGATTGCGCTTCGGATATGTCAATTTTGCGCAGATGGCTGTCAGTTAACTTTTTAACTTCGCCAATCGTATGCAGTGAACAAGCAGATAAGAGCAAATATACTGTTGCCAGGATAACGGGCATTATTTTTCCCGGCAATTTTTTAACAAACGACATTAATAATCCTATTCGGCACCACAATCACCCGTTTTGGTGACTGATTATTCAGATATTTCCTCACTATATCAAGGCTGAGCGCGTGTTCCTCTACTTTCTGTTTGTCACAATCCACAGGTAATAATAATGTCGCCCGCACTTTCCCATTAACTTGAACGGCAATTTCAACGTTGTCTGATATAAGCCATTTATTATCTGTTTGTGGCCAGGCAGCCTGACTTACCAGGCCATCTGCACGGGTGATCTGCCAGATTTCCTCAGCAATATGTGGTGAAAATGGAGATAAAAGGATAGCCAGATGGTGCATAGCATAGCTGCGAATAGCCTTATCATGTTGCTGATTGCTCTCATAATCTGAAATGGCGTTAACCAATACGTGAAGATGGGCAACACATCTGTTAAAGGCAAACCGGTCGATATCTGACTCAATAGATTGAATGGCCGCATGCAAAGCGCGCAATAAGGTTTCATCCTGATCAGATAATTTGGCCTTGTCAGGGCGGAAATCACGTCCTGATGCATCCGTTTTCTGTGCCAGTTTCCAGATTTTCTGCATAAATCGAAACGCGCCTTCAATGCCTGCTTCAGTCCACTCCAGATCGCGTTCTGGTGGCGAATCAGATAGCATGAATAGCCGTGCTGTGTCTGCTCCATATGTTTCCAGGATATGCTCAGGATCAACGACATTTCGTTTAGACTTACTCATCTTTTCTACTCGGCCTGCCTGAACAGGCTTTTGTGTCTGCTTATGCAGCCAGCTATCACCCTTTTTTTCTACCTCGTCAGGGAACAGCCATTGTCCATCAACTGTCTTGTAGCTTTGGTGACAAACCATTCCCTGTGTCATCATCCCGGCGAAAGGCTCATCCAAATCGATATAGCCCACCTTCGACAACGCACGGGTGAAAAAACGGGAATAGAGAAGATGAAGGACAGCATGTTCTACGCCACCAATATATTGGTCAACTGGCATCCAATAAGCGGCGGCTTCCCTTGAAAAAGCTTCATCTGTATTGGGGTCTGCATAGCGTAGAAAATACCAGGAGCTCTCAAAAAATGTATCGAAAGTGTCTGTCTCGCGACGAGCCTCCTCCCCACATTTTGGACAATACGTATCCGCCCACTTGGGGTGCCGGTCGAGGGGATTGCCTGGTGTGCCAAATTCGACGTCCTCAGGCAAGGTTACAGGCAACTGTTCCTCTGGAACTGGAACAGGACCGCAGGTTGGGCAGTGAATTATCGGAATTGGACAGCCCCAGTAACGTTGACGTGAGACGCCCCAGTCTCGCAAGCGATAGGTAATTTTGCGGGTGCCGGCATTGGCTTTTTCCAGTGTATTTATCGCCGCTGTTTTACCAGCCTCAATATCCAATCCTGTCCATGGTCCTGAATTGATTAGGAGACCAGGCCCTGAATAGGCTGTGTCTGTAATTGCAGATACCTCATTTGTATGCGACGGCTGAACGACAGGTAAAATAGGCAAATTATAGGCATTCGCAAAATCTAGGTCGCGCTGATCATGTGCAGGGCACCCAAAAATTGCCCCTGTGCCGTAATCCATAAGGACAAAGTTGGCGATATATACAGGCAGAATTTTGTCATTAATTATTGGGTGTGCGGCGTGATGGCCAGTGAAAAATCCTTTTTTCTCTGCTTTTTCAATGGCGGCCTCAGATGTGCCAAGACTGGCACATTCCGCAATAAAGGCTTGAAGTTCAGGGTTATGTGCTTGCCAGTATGTGGCCAGCGGATGCTGTGTGGACAAAGCAATAAAGGACGCGCCATATAAGGTATCTGGCCGTGTCGTAAACACTTCAATTTTCTGGTCTGTTTTTTCAATAGTAAAACGAACTGTTGCGCCTTCTGACCGTCCAATCCAGTTATGTTGCATCAGGCGGACGCGTTCTGGCCACTTATCAAGCTTTTCAATAGCAGCGAGAAGCTCCTCTGCATAATCCGATATGGATAAAAACCATTGTGACAACTGACGACGCTCAACTGGGGCGCCTGATCGCCATCCTTTGCCGTCCACAACCTGTTCATTTGCCAAAACAGTGTGCTCGACTGGGTCCCAATTGACCCAGCTATTTTTTCGGTAAGCTAAGCCGGCTTTCAAAAAATCTAAAAACATTTTTTGTTCATGCTTATAATAATCAGGCGAACAGGTTGTCACTTCCCTGTCCCAGTCATAGGATAGTCCCATGGTTTTCAGCTGTGCTCGCATTGACGAAATATTTTCAATTGTCCATTTCCCTGGATGAATGCCGCGTTCTATCGCAGCATTTTCCGCTGGCAGTCCAAAAGCATCCCATCCCATAGGGTGAAGAACATTAAAACCCTTTGCGCGCTTGAACCGTGCAACTACATCTCCCAATGCATAGTTGCGCACATGGCCCATGTGTATCCGTCCTGATGGATAGGGAAACATTTCAAGGACGTAATATTTCTCACGGCCGACATCTATATTTGTTTTGAAACACTGTTCCTTATCCCATATGGCTTGCCATTTGGCTTCAAGAACAGAGGGTGAAAACGGGACCATCATAAATTCACCATTGAGAGGGAAAAACCATTACCGGTTTCGGGGAAAAGGTCTAATTTGTCGTTTCAACATAGCCAGATGCACGAATCTCTCGTGCTCGTGTTAAAATAAGCTCTTCTATTTGTTTTCCCATTTCATTATCTATGCCACTATCCTGCCAGCTATTGTCAACCCGCTTCTGGACGTAAACAACAGCTCGGATCCCATCTGCTCGCAATTCACGGTCCAGAACAAACGCAGTCATTTTTATGCGTTCATCAGATGTTTTGCTCAACTGATACCATTCGGTTACAATCGTACCACCAAAGGTGTCGACATCGTCTAGGGGAATTGTTGACAAAATATCAAGGGAGGCGCGCCATAGTAGCGCGTTTATTGGAAGTCCAATTCCGCTATTTTTATCTCCTATTCCAGCGATCTTACTTAGGCTAATTCCCTGTTCAGACTTACCTGTTATAAAAGACCCGGGTCCGTCTTTATTTTTTGTCACTTGATTTTCAGGCGCACAAGAACATAGTCCAAGTAGAAACATTATCAAAACAAGCGAGCGCAAATCAGAGTACTCCCACAAAAAAAGAGGCTGGAACAATCCAGCCTCTCTCTTATACACAATCAAAACTGTCTTAGAAAGCAAGTTTTAACTGAATTTCCAACTTATCTTCATCAGTACCGCCAGCATCAGCAACATCAACTTCAGACTGTGTGATTATAGCGGTGATGCCTGGAGCGACAGCGTAGGATGCGGCAATCTGACTGTGATCAGAAATGTCAGTACCAGCGCCATCATCAAGCGAACCCATTTCATAGGCTAGCGTGATGTCACCCATTGCGTATGATGCACCATAACCGATGGCCTCTCTGTCAGCAGTAGCAGCACCACCGTTATCTCGGTCTACACTATCAACACCAAGAGAGATCTCACCGAAAGATGCACTAACACCGGCATAGGTGGCTTCTACGGTGTTGGTTCCTTCCTTAACATATGAAGCATTAAGCATGCCCATATTGTAACCGATACCATAACCAAAATATTCGCCACTATCATCAGTGTCGGATGAGCTAACAGCTATAGTTAAACCGTCCATTACGGCGGGAAGCTTATATCCAATAGATAGATTATTGGTGCCCATGATGCCCTGAAGAGCACCAGTCTGTGAACCTTCACCAGCTTTGTCTGATTTTGCATCGAAACCGCCAAGAGCAGTGTCGTCTCCTGCTGAGTCAAAATAAATCGTACCAAAGTCAGATGACATTGACGCGTTCAAATCATCATAAGCCTGGCCGCCGGCACCAACACCTGTTTCGTGCAAGCCATAATTCAAGGTAGTTGTGATGCCTGAATCAGTTGTGTTTGAAAACTTGATGTTAACATCGCCTTCGGCGCCTGTGTCTGTTTCATCAGTGGTGTTTTCCCCATCAACGGTGTAAATAAAATTATACCCACCGGAGATTGAGATATCTGCTGCATGTGCTGAGAATGAACCCAAAGCAACCAGAGCTGTAGATGCGAGAAGTATTTTACGCATTATTTTTCTCCCAAAAGTTAAATGTTGCTACTATTAACAACTCACTGAAAATATCGTGTGATACGCTAGACTCAACTACTTTCCACGATCTTTTAGGTTAATTAAAAAAATAATGTGGTATTTTTGCAACAGCCCGCTTCTTTGAAATAGTCCTAACCAAAATCAATCAAAAACTAATTCTTGTTTTGTACCTAATATTTGAAATAACATTGTGCTAAATGAAATTTGATCGAGCAGTTGGATCGTGACTAAAGATGCTAGAAGACATTTCAAAAGCTTTTACTCGAATAAGACGGAATGTAGATAAAGTCGTCGCTAAAAGTAATAGATCGCTTAATGAAATAACTTTGATTGCTGTGTCTAAACAGCAACAAAAAGACCGTGTAGATGCCAGCTTGGCAACAGGCCACCGTGTCTTTGGGGAAAACCGAGTTCAGGAAGCACAAAAACGCTGGTCAATCCGTAAATATGATTATCCCGATTTACGTCTGCATCTCATCGGGCCTCTGCAGTCAAACAAAGCAGCTGATGCGGTGCGGCTGTTTGACGTAATTCACACAATTGATAGACCAAAAATCGCTATTGCTGTGGCAAAAGAAGCAGCCCAGCAAAACAAGTATATTCAATGTTTTATTCAAGTGAATACAGGGGATGAGCCACAGAAATCAGGTATTTCCCCTTGTGATTTATCTAATTTTGTTGATTTCTGCCAAAAAGAGGTCGGCCTGCCCATCATAGGGTTGATGTGTATTCCGCCTGTTGATGAAGAAGCGGCCATTCATTTTGGTTTTCTGAATACACTGGCATCCCGAAATAATTTAACAGGCCTGTCTATGGGCATGAGCGGTGATTATGAAGAGGCAATAAGATTTGGGGCAACACATATTCGTGTTGGCTCTGCTCTGTTTGGCTCTAGAGAGTAGAAAAATAATTCGCCTTACTCTGACTCAATCAGATGCCCGGTGCGCACCTTTTTTGTTTCCAAATAGTCGTGATTATGCGGGTTTGCAGGTAGACATAGACTAATTCGTTGGTTAATGGTGATGCCATATTCTCCAAGTTGGCCAAGCTTATCCGGATTGTTAGTCATCAGCTTGATGGTCGTTACCCCTAACGCCTTCAGCATAGCTGCTGCAGGGCTGAATACGCGCTCATCTGCCTCAAACCCCAGTCGGTGATTTGCATCAACCGTGTCTAATCCAGCATCTTGCAAAGCATAGGCCCTGATTTTATTCAGCAAGCCAATATCCCGGCCTTCTTGTGCTAGATAGAGCAAAATGCCGCCGCCAGCATCCTTCATTTGTTTTAATGCGGTCTGAAGTTGCAGACCACAGTCACATTTTAGACTGCCCAGAATATCACCCGTCACACATTGTGAATGCAGTCGCACCAGAGGGGGCGTTTGGGGGCTGATCTTACCAACAAGAATTGCAAAATGTTCTTCTCTGTTGGCAGGTTGTTTAAACATTACAATCTTTGCATCAGTTGCGGCTGCAAGCGGCAACGAGGCGGCAATGCTTATACTCATTTCAGGTTCTTTATCCTCGGTGAGTTTTGCCAGTTCGTGCAAATCAAGAACAGGAATGTGAAAGCCCTCAGCCAGGCGAGCTTGTTGGCTTTGATTTCGTGCAGAAATGCGGCTAAGCAGCGCTGCTGGGATCAGTCTTACGGCTCGGAGTAGCCGGCACGCCATGTCAGGTAGGCTGTCAGCATGCTCTCCCAGGATATTTGCATTTGCAGGTAGAAGCGTTCCATCTCCTAAGATAAGAGCTGTAATCTGACCATCATCAAAAGTTTCAGCTGGAACCGTAAAGCAACTTACCCTATCCGGAACTGCCCGACCGAATGATTTCATATGCCGTTTGGTAAGACAGAGTGTTTCTGAGCTTATTGCAATATTTTCAAGGCGCTCTGGTACAATATCTGAAAATTCAGCAGCCCTCACCAATGCTGCCTGGCCTTTGTCATCTCGGATCATGACGGCTCCACCTCGGCGCAGGGTCATTGAAATACGGTCAAATTTAAGATCAATCCGTGATGCTGAATATTGCATTTTTTGATGACTTCATTATTGATTCATAGGCCTGAATGTCAAACTTAGCTTTTACGTTGTTTTCTGGCATTATGCAAATTTATATTCACTTTTTCATAAGTCTAAACTTGAAGTAAGGTCGGTTTTTGGAGTTGATATTATGGATACCGAAAATTTGCCGCCCTTGACACGGATTCTCTTGGTTGATGATGATGATTATCTGCGGAGTGTTCTGTCTAGCCAACTGCGCAAAAAAGGTGTCATGGCTTTTGCAGAAGCATCCAGAGCAAGCGATGCTTTTGATCAAATTGACACATTTAAACCTGATTTGATCTTGTTGGATATGGAACTTCCTGACGGAAATGGTTTAGATGTCTGTCAACGTCTGCGAGCACATGGATTTCAAAAACCAATTATCTTGCTTACAGGCCAAATGGATGAAGAAGATATTGTCAAAGGTCTTGATAAAGGGGCAAGTGATTATATTGCTAAACCCATGCGGTTCAGTGAATTATTTTCGATGGTATGCGCACAGCTGCGCCAATATAAGGCATCAGATGACGTAAGATTTGTGACGCAGCAGTTTGAGTTTCAGCCTAAGAATAAGACACTCACTTGTTTGGACAAACATCGCATGATTTTTTTGACAGAAAAGGAGACTATGATGCTCAAAAAGCTCTTCCAGATCTGGCCAGAAACCATTTCAAAAGAGGGCCTTTTATCTGAAGTTTGGGGTTATCAGAACATGCTTGCAACCCATACGTTGGAAACGCATATTTATCGTCTAAGAAAGAAAATAGCCCGTTTCACGGAAGCCCAACTCATTGAAACAACACAGGGGGGTTACAGACTGGTAAAAGGAAAAGATTCGTTAGACCTTGAGCGCTGAGAAAAGGATTGGTTTTTTAGATAAAAGAGCGTATCTTCAGTGAATTTTGCTTACTTATTTTTTTGAAGTAGAATTTAATGTTGAAAGCTTATGTTCACTTATTAGGGAATTGCTTTTCTATCTCGAAGGCTAGTTCTTTGGGTTAGCTTCCAACCTCAAGACTTTTTATAAAAGAAATTACGTGCTCCTTTATCTGTTCGAAGCATAATTTAAATTTTGTTGTTTTTCTGATCCGCTCCCGCCGTCTGAAGTAGGGTCCTGAACACCCCAATGTGAAGCGGATGGTTTCCTAGGCCAAATGGGGTATACTTCACCACTGGCATTTGCGTAAACCGTTACTATCAAATCTATCTCAGAAGGCGTTTTCTCCACAAAATAAGTTCATGACTTAGATCATGCAAATGATGTATCTATTCCTAAATTTTGCAAAATTTCAATCGTAAATGGAGCAGGCGTTAAAGTTGGATTTGAACTCGCTAAATAAGCATTTAGGCAATTTTGCACCAAGATGGTTTAATAAACCCTCAGCAATTACAAAACGAGCCAAATTTCCTGTGTAAAAGACTTATGTAATCAGTAATTGAGTCTTATTTAGACCGATCTGAGATCTTGTTCCATCAATACAATTATGAACAAGCCTTAGTAGAAGGACCACTCCAAAAATAGAAAGTTAAAAATCCCTAAGATGGCTGGGGCGGTAGGATTAAAAGCCAGCACCCATTAAACCCCTTAAATGCTCTATAATCGTTACTTGATAACAAACGCTACTTAGTACAAACTTAGTACAAATGGCAAAAAGAGCATATAGAAAAGATTATATGACCAAGATAAAGGGCAGTGCGAACTGGTATTTACAGTTCTATATCAAGCCTGATTATCGCTCTTTGCCCTTCTTTAAAAACAACCCTAAGTGGGCTACCAGACGCAACTTCCTTGAGACGTTAAAGACCCCCAATTATCAAGAAGCGTCTGTTCGCTCAGAAAGAAGGCTTCAGGAAATAGGGATAAAGGAGCGGCCTTTGCCGCCTGAACTTGCAACAGGTAAAGAGGCTTTCTTCAG
>DEBO01000114.1:18713-22235 GCA_002348585.1 Alphaproteobacteria bacterium UBA2954
GGCTTTCTTCAGCCAACCCTACCCTTATGAAATTACTTTGCTTCAGTTAGCTGAACATTATCGCACTGAGATAGTTGAAGACGGGGCAGATATCAAAACCCAGAGCAAACTTCATCATGCTGTGCGCAAACTTTTAGAGTTCAGGGGTGTGAATGACATTGAAGTGCGGCTGATTAAGCCAAAGCTGATTAGCGATTATGTGCGCCATTCTAAGCAGAATGATGTGGCGGAAGGCACAATGCGTTCAGAACTAGCAGCCTTATCTAATGTCTGGAAATACGGGGTAAGGAATGAGTATTTGCAAGAGGGCATTAACCCTTTTGCAAACGTCCAACTCAAGGGATTTAAAAACAAGACTTCCCGAAAGCCATTCACATCTGAAATGCTGACAGAATTGCTTAAGGCATCAGAATCAGATGCCGATATGGAACAGCTAATTATGTGTAGCTATTACACTGGCATGAGGCTGAGTGAGGTTTTTACTGCCAAGTTTAAAAGTGTAGGAGATGTCCTGTGTTTTGATGTGGCCACTGATGGCGGAAAGACAGAATCAGCCAAGAGACTGATTCCAATACATGATGATTTACGGTCATGGCTTGAGAAAAAATACAAAATTGGACAGACGAACGGGCTGCAGTGGTCAAGACCAACACATGATTCTGTTGGGAAAAAGTTTGGGAGGTTGAAGAACACCATTCTTGAGCAGGTTGGCGTTACAGACCCAGAGAAAAAGAGAGAATATGTTCATCATTCATTCAGGCATGGCTTTGTAACCATGTTAATTGAGGCTGGGTTTAACGAATTGGAATTTGCTGATTTGACGGGTCATAGCAAGTCATTTCTTGGGAGAACTGAAGCTGGACGAACTTATACAAGCACTGCTCAACTTGAAAAGTTGAAAAGCATTATAAACGCTTTGCCCGTTGCACTTTAGGATGTCAATTTATAGCAAATTTTAGCCACATTGAGGCCTTTTTTTCAGTGCCAAAATATCAGAGTTAAGATTTAGGTTTTGGAAGGAAACCAAATGGCAAACTCTGGAATATTTTGGATAGACAAAACCTTTGACTGGTGTGTCTTATTATTGATTGAAGTTGCTTCCCTGATGGGCATTACCTATGAGGAAATTAATGTTTGGTTATTCGTTATAATTCTTCCATTGATGCTCATGGCATCACTAACATTTAACGTTCTACTTTTCTTGAGGCTGAAAGGGTAAATTTGAGGGCCATTTATTCCGACTTGTGGGCCTAAACGTCGTTTAAATCACTAAATAGGAGACAATAATGCTGTACACAAAAGATGCTTTTTATGCGTTGGTAGACACATTTCGTGAAGAGAAGAATGACTATCAATTTTCCAACTCCATCAAAAAACGGTTTTCAGAATTAGAAGATAAAGACCACAGCCCTGAGTCAATCTTAATAGCTGAATGCTTGCTGCAAAGTTCAAAAGCAAAAAGACCATTCACTTTGATTGATGACGGGAATTGTTTTTATCATTCTAGGAAAAATATCAAAGACTATTTTTCGTCACCACTCCTGTTCTTTCCGCAGCATTTGTTAACAATTAACTGGGGTGGCTCTTTTTACGCAAATCAATGGATAGAAAAATACCATTCATTTTATGTGAGAGAAAAAGAAGCAATTATAGTCACTGCATCTTTGGATAGCGAAGACATGTATGGTTATTGTGACTTTGTAATAGACATTCACAAATCATCAGATTGCCAATCCACCAACATACGAAACATTGGAGCGTCAATTGTCTGTGAATGGGCAAATTTGCATTATCAATATAATCAATCATGTTGGAGTGATATAGTAGATTCTGGTTTGATAAGTGAAGAGATGGCAGTTGGGATGAGTTATGGTGTGGATTGGTAATGTATCTATGAAATTGGAAAATTAATCATCACCAAAATCATTCCTCTGGATAAAGCGCCAAGCACAAAAGCCTATTGTAAACCCTATACTACAATCTAATACGGCCTTTACATAAGGTGGTATTACTGGAAGTACATAAAGAAAATTACTAAGCAAAAGATAGGTGATAAGTGCAAAGAAAATTGTTGACCACATCACCTTGTTTCTTTGGTTAAAATCGCCAGTCAGTCTCCCTGTTTTGATTATCCAGAATACTCGTATCGCTAACATGAATGATATGGCGTGAACGTTCATTGGTGTTGACAATAGAACAGGATAACTTTGTGGAGGGAACGATTTATCCAGAAACTCAGTAAATCGTAGTCCCAGAAACGACAGGGCAAAAAATAACACCGTTGATGTTAGCCAAGGAAAAACTCTTTGCATCGTTATTCTGACAATCTATTTTGCTTTAACAAGTTGTGAATTTTACCTACAGAGACTTTATATTCAGTGGCTAACTGCCTGATAGTTTTGCCACTGGCTTTAGCATTCAATAAATCTTTTATGTTTACAAGCTTTGTAGGTCTTCCCAATACTTTGCCTTCTGCTTTCGCTCTATTAAGGCCTGCTTTGACCCTTTCACTCAAAATGCCTCGTTCAAACTCCGCAAATACTCCGCACATTTGGAACATGGCTTTTCCTGCTGGCGTGGTGGTGTCTATAGCTTGTTGGTGTAAATAAAGGTCAATTCCGCAAGCGTGAAGTTCTTCAAGTGTCTGAACGAGGTCTGAAAGGCTTCTAGATAGTCTGCTGATATCCCAAGCCATTACCACATCATGTTGGGCTTGAACGCCCTTTTTCAGCATTGCATCATATTGACTGCGTACACCACGCCCGAAAGCACCAGAGATACCTTCATCCTTAAAGACGCTGACAATCTTCCATCCTCTAGCTGCAGCCACACGCTCTAGTTCTAAGCGTTGATTATCAATTGTCTGTTCGTTCTTGCTCACTCTTAGGTATAAAGCCGCTCTTTTCATTATTTTATCCTTGTTCATAAAACTAATGATTAATGAACATAAATAATTTGTCAATATTGGCTAAGTTTTCCGCCAATTTTCAACAATATTTTTGTATAGGTTTTATGAACACCACTTTTGAACCAAAATATTGTAACTTTTGATTGACTTTTATCCCATTTTGAGTATAACTATAGTTGTATAGGACCTTTATGGAATCCTAGATTAAACGCTCCATAAACCACTCCTCAAACACTGGATTTCTGCCGACCTTGCAGACGGGTTTCTGAAAGCATTTAATACAGGTGCAATCGGAATAAACGAGTTAGGGTGCTAGACAATAGTCATAGCGGAAAGCAGTCGGCCACTGCTCATCAAATGGTAACCGATAAGCCAGATAAGCCAGTATGGGTGAGATGCCCATTCCACAGTATTTCCATCAATTGAAGACGGTGTAATCCCCTACCCCGTCTGCATAGCTATGGATTCTGTAAATCACATAAATCATCAAAGAATGGAGAACTACTATCATGAATGTAGAACATATCTATACGCCTCTAAAGGAGGCCAAGAATGCATTTGAAACTAAGTGCATTCAGAGAGCACTGAAAGAGAATGACTATCGCCTTAGAAAA
>DEBO01000097.1:0-2419 GCA_002348585.1 Alphaproteobacteria bacterium UBA2954
TGGATGGGCAAAAGATGATTGGAATAAACTGGCGGCTGGCACAATCTGTGGCCATCTTCTGGAATGCGGCGCACAAGTCACAGGGGCCTATTTTGCCGATCCTGGTTTTAAGGATGTTCCCGCACTAGCTGAAGTGGGTTTCCCCGTTGCAGAGGTTTACGAATCTGGAGATTTTATAATCACAAAGCCTGAGCAGACTGGCGGTTGCGTCACCTCTGCTACGGTCACAGAACAGCTGTTATATGAAATGCACGATCCAACTTGTTATGTTGTGCCGGATGTTTGTGCAGATGTCAGTAGCCTATATCTTACAGAAGACGGAATAGACAGAATTTTAGTGCAAGGGATAAAGGGTAGCCCCCGACCAGAACAGCTCAAAGCAACTGTCTGTGTTGATGGCGGGTTTATGGCCGAGGCAGAACTTAGTTATGCTGGCATGAACAGCCTTGCGCGTGCTAAATTAGCTGCAGACATTGTTTTAGAGCGCATGCAAAAATCTGGTTTCAATGGTGAAATACGTCGCGACATTATTGGGGCATTTTCTGTTCTTGATGGCGGCGATGCTCCAGCCAGCCAAGCAAATGACCTGCCCTTTGACGGCGATTACAGAGTTCGGCTGTCCCTAATTTCAGCTAATCAGAAGATTGCCCAGACATTGTGTGACGAGCTTCAGCATCTTTATTGCTCAGGACCAGCCGCTGGAGGTGGATATCGCAGTTCAGTCACGCCGCAGATGGCATCAGCCTCTATTTTGCTAAACAGAACACTTATTGAACCTCATATTGCTGTGGAGGTGGTCGATAGTTGACTAGCTCGTCAGAAATGCGCTGTTTGCCGCTTCACGCTATCGCCCACGGCCGGGCTGGCGACAAAGGCAATGTCAGCAATGTATCTTTGGTGGCCTATCGACCAGAGGCTTACCGTTTTCTAGCGACAAATGTGACAGCAGATAAAGTGCATAAGCTTTATGCTCACCTGGGGGCAAGTGGTGTTACACGCTATGATTTACCCCTCCTCTCTGCATTTAATTTTGTCATTGACGATGTTCTGGATGGCGGGGTCAATGCATCTCGGTCAATTGACAGGCATGGCAAAACGTTAAGCTATATTCTGCTGGGTAGGTTCATCATTGACATGCCAATAGATCTTATTCCCGACAGCTCGCCCTATCTCGACCATGATTTTCGCTGGCAAAGATACTAGGCCGTAAACGCATCCAACTCATATATATTGGCTTTGGGAACCCCTTCACCAAAATAGTCACATATATTTGATGCTGCCTGATAAGACATGCGGCGCAGGCTTTCAACCGTAAAGGCCGCAGCATGAGGGCTAAGTTGTGTGTTCTTGGCAGATAAAAGAGGATTATCTACCGTAATCGGCTCAACTGAGAAAACGTCAAAAGCCGAAGCAGCAATGTGACCTGAATGCGTCAATTCTTTCAGAGCCTGTTCATCAACAATTCCGCCACGAGCACAATTTACCAGATAGCTGCCTTTCGGCATTTTCAGCAACCGGTCTTTATCAATTAGATTAGCAGATTTATCTGTAAGCGGAATATGAACGGTCAGGAAGGTAGTTCGCGCCAAGCCTTCATCTAAATCATGGATAATTTCGAAGCCATCAACCTCGCTGACGCCAAGGTCAAATTTTTCATCACACACAAGCACAGTCATACCAAAGGCGCTAGCCAGACGGGCTACGCGCGTGCCAATCCGGCCATAGCCAAGTACCAGCAAAGTGCGCGCGCCCAAATCAAATGCCTCAATATTAATCCGCTTGCTGTAATCACTGCGCACAACCTTATCCATTAAAACTGAACTTTTTGCCATATTCAGCATGAACATAAAGGTGTGTTCCACAACAGATTGTGCGTTTGCATCAGATGCAATAGCAACCGTTATATTCTGTGACCGTGCACAAGCCACATCAATTGTGTCGCAACCGACCCCATGCTTAGATATGATTTGCAGGTTTGGCATGGAGAGAATTTGTTCAGAAGAAATGCGATTGGTACGCACAAGAATAGCTTCTATCTTTTCTGCCCAACCTTCAAGCTGCTCTTCACTCAGCATCCAGCCTTCTATTACTTCAAACCCTTTTTCCTTAAGCAAAGCAGGTCCAGAGTCATCAATTTTCTCTGTCAAAAGAACAGTCCTCATTCCCGTCTGCCTCTAAATTTTGCAATTTCATTTGTTCGCCATTCAGTTAAGTTGCGTCAACCATTTAAATATTTAGGGAACCATAACGCTATCTCAGGGTAGAACATTACCGCTAGCATTCCGATTATTTGAAGAGCAATAAAGGGAAGCACAGCCATAAATATTTCCTGCAGTTCTATATCCTTTGGCGCAACTGATTTAAGCCAAAAACAAGCCGGGCCAAATGGAGGAGATAAAAAGTAGATTTGGATATTCAT
>DEBO01000097.1:2767-3604 GCA_002348585.1 Alphaproteobacteria bacterium UBA2954
ACAAATAATACACCAAACCATACAGCAGCCCATTCCGGCTCAAGTCCAAGTTCTGGGGCCATGCCCACTACTACCGGTGCAAATACGGGGACTGTAATAAATGCAATCGCAATCCACTCCATAAATGTCCCAAGTACTACCAATATCGCCATCATAACGAACACAATGCCGAGCGCTGGTAATCCTAAACCACTAAACAAGGAACGCATAAAGTCTGCACCGCCGATGAGATTATAAATGCCAACAAATGCTACGGCACCCAAAATAAGCCATATAATTGTGCCAACAGTTGACATTGTTCCAGCTAAAGCCTCTTGCATTAGATGCCAACTAAAGGAGTTCCTCAGAGCTGCTACCACCATTGCTCCTAAAACACCTACAGCGGCAGCCTCAGTAACAGAAGCGATGCCGGCGTATATCGAACCCATGACACAGAATATTAAGAAAATACTGAGCATGACGGCATAAAACTTTGTTTTAGACATTTTCATTTCTTTGCCCCGCGCCTTGGCTACCTCTTCAGCAGTTGGAGCCATTGCAGGATTAATATTCACTCTTATCAGAACATAAATTCCATATAGCGTCGCAAGCATTAAACCCGGGACTGCCCCGGCCATGAACAAGTCGCCAATAGCTACTTGAGCTGACAGTCCATAAATTATCATAATTATACTTGGAGGGATGAGTGTCGCCAGTGCACCTGAAGCGCAAATTACTCCTATGGACATTTTTCGATCGTAACCGAGTCTTAAAAGCTGAGGCAGAGCAACGAGCCCAAGCATAACGATTTCACCACCCATAACCCCAGACATAGCTGCCAAAACCACTGCAACTGCA
>DEBO01000179.1 GCA_002348585.1 Alphaproteobacteria bacterium UBA2954
TGCCCAACGGTCACAGCACATATCTGCTATGTTGAACATCTCAGGCACAGGCCAGATATCATCTTCTCCTGCCTCTTGCCTTTTGGCCATCTGGCTGAGTATGGAGGGGGCAAAGCGGGTTCCAGCCTGTATCATGCGTCTGCTTTATCCTTTTTTCAGCTTACAGATATGGCTGGGCCAGCTCGTTTTGTGCGGTTATAGCAGAGGCATAATCTTGCTTCAGTCTGGCCACAAGGCTAGCAACAGTTGGTATATCTTTTATTGACCCCACACCATGCCCGGCTGACCATAAATCGCGCCAGGGCTTTGCACTGTTCTGGCGTGGGTCAAGGGCCTCTGCCAGTTCTTTGTTGATATCTACCTCTCCATGGCTCTCCAGATTATCGGGGTCGTATCCTGATTGAACCAAACTTTGCTTAATAAAATTCGCATTCACGCCTGTCACAGCATCTGTTAGCACAATATCACCAGCAGCAGCAGTGGTCAGCATCTGCTTATAGGCATCTGGTGATAAACATTCCTGTGTGGAAATGAAACGCGTGCCCATATAAGCGAGGTCAGCCCCAATCATCTGAGCTGCAGCAATATCAGCCCCGGTGCTGAGCGCACCAGATAAAAGAACTGTACCTGTGAAGCTGGCTTTAATCTCATTAATCAGACCAAACGGGCTGGCTTGGCCTGTATGTCCGCCTGCTCCTGCGCAGACAGCAATAAGCCCGTCAACATCAGCATCAGCAGCTTTTTCTGCATGCCGCAGGTTAACAATGTCATGAAACACCAGACCGCCATAGTCATGGATTTGTGTCACCAGATCGCTGACTGCCCCTAAGGATGTGATAATCAACGGGACCTGATATTTTTTACATAAAGCCAGTTCCTCTGTAAGCACATCGTTTGATTTATGTACGATGAGATTAACGCCAAATGGAGCCGGCTTTTGGCCAGTTGTTTGCTCATGCGCATTGAGGGATGTGGTAATCTGATCTAGCCAGGTTTCCAGCCCGACCGCCGTGCGCTGGTTTTTTGCTGGAAATGTGCCTACAATGCCAGCCTTGCAGCAGGCAATAACCAATTTAGGGCCAGAGGCCAGAAACATTGGCGCAGCAATCAAAGGAAGGGATAATCTGTTTTCAAATAATGAGGGAAGAGACATAATTTACAACCTTAACAGCCTTCAACAATTACAAGTGTACCTGTAGAATTGTCCATTCGCATCTGTTTGACAGGTGCATATTCAGGACTGTCCATAAAGGCTTTGGCCGCGGTCATGGATGGAAATTTCAGAAGAACAATGCGGGTGGGTGACCATAATTCATCTTGAACCACATCAAGCGCTCCGCCTCTTGCAATATATTCACCACCAAAGGCTTTCACAATCGGCACAACCTGTTGTTTATAGCTCTCATAAATTTCTGGATTATGAATATCAACATCGACAAGGATATAGGCTGGTTTTTCAGACATGATTTTCTTCGCTCTTTATGGTCAACTCAAATTTACTATGCCTGCAGGCAGCAAGACTGTCAGCATAAATTCATATTCGCCCTACCAACTACGCTGAGGGCAGATAAACGGTTATTAAAGGCTGAGCGGGCATCTGCAAGAACGCTGGGGTGAGGTAAGCTTTTAGACATGTTTTTTTGGTGGCAGGCGTCCCTTCAAGTCGGTTAATCTTGGCCGTGCTGGAAAAAAACCTGGTCTTCGTCCACTATCAACGGTCCCATGCTACTATGGGTGAACATTTGGCAACCCTCCCCCGCTTGGTAGTGGGAGACTGCTGTTTAACTCTGAAAATTAACGAAGCTTAATAGCCTGCGGCCATGCCGTCTTTGCGGGGGTCAGACCCGGCTATTAGCATGCCTGTCTGTTCATCGATCCATATTGCCTGTGAGCCCCCAACTGGAACACGAGCTCGTCGAATATTATGCCCTTTTGCGCGCAATGCTGCGCAAATCTGTTCCGGGACAGCCTCTTCAATATCAATTACATCAGAAAAAGGGTCGGGGAAGAAGCGTGGATAATCTTGTGCTTGTTGAATATCAAGCCCGTAATCCAGCATGCGTGTCAACAGTTGCATATGGCCAAATGCCTGATACTCACCACCCATAACCCCGAACGGCATGATTGTTTTGCCATCCTTTTTTAGCATACCCGGAATGATGGTATGCAAGGGCCGCTTCCCGGGTTCAATGCAATTCGGATGGCCCGGTTGAACAACAAAACCCTGACCACGGCATTGGAACAGGACCCCTGACTGCGAAGCAACCAGCCCGGCACCAAAGGTATGAAAGACAGTGTTGATAAAGCTGCAGGCATTCCTGTCTTTATCCACAACACTTACATAAACCGTACTTTTGTGAGGTGGCAAAGGGGATGACGGCAGATCGAACTGTGCTTTATCCGGGTTTATTAGTCTGCGCACCTGGTCTGCATATGCGGAACTGAGTAGGTCTTCTACAGGCACATCGCTGAATGCCGGATCAGCCAAATATAAGGAGCGGTCACGATAGGCCAGGCGGCCAGCTTCTATTTCATGGTGCATTCGCGCCACGTTTATGGGGTCATCACCAAACTTTTCTATGCCTGACATGATATTCAGAAGCAACAGAGCAATCACGCCCTGACCATTTGGCGGGCATTCCCAAACATCATAGCCTCTGAACTTACTTTTGATGGGCTGAACATAGGTCGCAAGGGCGGCGTCCAGATCAGCCTGGCTGTGGCGGCCGCCAAGAGCGGTCAGTTTTGCTAGCATATCTTGGGCAACCCAGCCCTTATAAAAGCCATCTCGTCCCTGCTCAGCAATTGCGGTCAGGGTTTTGGCCAGGTTTGGTTGGCGCAATAATTCACCCATCTGATAGGTTTGGCCATCTTTTAAAAACACATCGGCAGCATCTTCATCACCCTGCAGCAACTCAAGACAGCCTGCAAAGTCAAAGGCTGAACGCTGGCCAACAGGAAACCCATCCTGGGCATAGCCAATCGCAGGATTGAGTAACTGGTCAAGTGGCATGCTTCCATGGTCACGGTTCAGCTGAACCCATGCATCAACAGCTGTTGGCACGGTCACGGCATGAGCGGATTGCTGCTGAATTTTGTCCACGCCTTGAGCTAAAAGCCAGTCTGCACTGATTTCCAGTGGCGCACGTCCTGAACCATTAATCGCGATAACCTCATCAGCTTTTGCTGGTGCATATAAACAGAAACAGTCACCGCCAATGCCTGTGGATGCAGGCTCGACCACGCACTGTACGGCAACCGCAGCTAGTGCGGCATCCAGAGCATTGCCCCCCTCTCGCAGCACATGAAGGCCAGCTGCTGTTGACAAGGGTTGAGATGTGCTGACCATGCCATTTGGGGCCAATACAGGTGAGCGGCCAGGAAGCTGCAGATTTCTCATGAGGGCCTAATCCTTAAAGCAGAGTAGAGTGGGACAAAATAGGTTTAGCTGAATACAAAAACCTTATCAGAAATAGCCCTGTTCAGTTCTGCTTTCAAGTCTGTTTAGGGAAGCGGGGCAGATGCTTTGAAAAAAGGAATGACCAGGGATAGCAGCTCATCTGGGCTTTCTTCAGGTAGAAAATGCCCTCCGGGCACGGTTGCTGTTTTTACGTCATTAAAGCTAGTTTCCCATTCTACTTTTAAATCATAATGGGATGCTACAAAGCCGTCAGCTCCACTGATCGCAAATAACGGAATATTCAGCCTTTCGCCCTGATTTTCAGCGTCATGAACCAAATCGATACTCGCTGCCGCGCGGTAATCCTCACAAGAGGCATGAATGGTCGCTGGGTCAGAAAAGCAGCGTAAATAATCTGCCATTGCCTTGTCTGAATGAACATTACCGGATTTGCCCCATCTGCCCATTTTCCGGCGCAGATAAAATTCTGGATCTTTCCCAATAAGGGTTTCAGGAAGTGGATAAGGCTGGATAAGAAAAAACCAATGATAGTAGGCCTTTGCAAATGCCATATCAGTGGCGCTGTACATATTTGCTGTGGGCGCGATATCCAACACCGCCAGCCGGTTTACTCTTTCGGGATAATCACGGGCTAACCTGTGCGCGACCCGCCCGCCTCTGTCATGGCCCATGACTGAAAATGTCTGGTGACTCAGACCTATCATCAGTTCAGCCATATCTGCTGCCATTTTCCGCTTTGAATAGGGGCTGTGATTTGCATCTGTTTTCGGCTTCCCACTATCAC
The DNA here is from genome assembly GCA_002348585.1 of Alphaproteobacteria bacterium UBA2954. GTDB lineage: Bacteria > Pseudomonadota > Alphaproteobacteria > Puniceispirillales > Puniceispirillaceae > JADHLI01. Next base: position 4,206 of record DEBO01000179.1, read on the forward strand.
CATAGCCGCGCAGGTCAGGCATGACCAAAGTGAATGAGTTAGCCAGCCTGTCAGCAACCAGATGCCACATAAACTGTGTTTGCGGATAGCCATGCAACAACAGCAGGGCTGGGCCATTACCGCCTGTCCGGTAAGCAATTTCTGTTCCTGTAGTGATAAAACGTCCGGCTGAAAAGCCCTGCAAATTTGGCATGTTAAGCCTCCTGTTGAATCAAATCACCAGCTTTTTCTGTGTTCATCTGATATCCTTAATGCTGTTAGGTGCAGAATCTATCTCGGATCAATTGTAATGTTTAAGTGATTTGCCGTTTTTGTCCAGTTGACAGTGCCTTCAATGATACTCCATAGGTAAAACTTTGCTGAGCAAGGCTGCTTTTTGACGGGCAAGCTGTTCTGCTTCTGCCTGACTGACAATTGTGAAGCGGATACCCCGATGCGCGGCAAGCCGGGTCAGTGCAGGCAGGTCGG
>DEBO01000128.1:0-131 GCA_002348585.1 Alphaproteobacteria bacterium UBA2954
GCTCATTTCAGTCACTAAATCGGCAGCTGCAATCAGCTCTTCTTTTGCATTTCGGCCAGTCAGCACCACATGCGTTCCTGGCGGTTTTTCTTTCAGCAAAAATTGGACAACCTCATCGATATCTAGATAAT
>DEBO01000128.1:470-1433 GCA_002348585.1 Alphaproteobacteria bacterium UBA2954
ATAACGCAGCGCGATATTAATCTCATCCAATAACACAAACTGGATTTCAGGGGTGCAAATCAAGGCCTTTGCTTGTTCCCAGCCTGCTTGTGCCGCGGCGATATCGCGGGCCCTGTTCTGTGTTTCCCAGGTAAAACCTTCACCAGATACAACAAACCGGCATTCTTCTGAAAAACGCTGTTCTAAAAAATCACGCTCACCTGTCCGCCAGGTGCCTTTTATAAACTGAACAACCGCACAGGGCATCTGATGTGCGATACAGCGCATAATCATGCCAAAGCCAGACGATGATTTTCCCTTGCCTGCCCCGGTATGGACGACAATCAGTCCCTTTTCCTCTGTTTTAGTGGCCATCAACTTATCACGTGCAGCCTTTATTTTGCGCATTTTTTCATTATGCGCTTCATTGCGAGTGGCCTCATCAGGCGGGGCGGATTTGGGCGTCACCATAGCATCTTCCTTTTGCTTTCGTGGGACAGGTCTCTTCTCTATTACAAAGCTAGGCAGGACTTGTAAATGCAGCAGCAAGGCATTTACCTGATTTATGTTGATATGCTGCGAGCAACAGGTCTTTTGTTCTGATGGACATGGTGCTACAAATAAAGGTCCATACATCTGAATTCGAAAACATGTGAGCAATATGACAACCAGCTGGTCTAGTGATGTTCCGCTTCTTGTGTGTCAAACTTCCCGGTGCGGTCACAAAACAGGAGATACAGTTCTAGTCAGTGCCCAGCTTCCTCAGAAACCGGGCAATACAACACTGCGTGATGGCGTGACAGTGAAGAGAATGTTTTGTCCTTCAAACTGCAAAAAGGTTTCCGCAATTGCGCTTAAGGCCCGATCCAGATGGTTTTATATATACAGAAACATCAATACAAAGTCGGATTTTGAGCAGTTATGCAAAGGCATTTCAAGTTATTCTGATGATAATAATGGTAATTTGCCGTGGAAGCAGCAAGT
>DEBO01000128.1:1833-4306 GCA_002348585.1 Alphaproteobacteria bacterium UBA2954
AGACAAATAACTAAGGATAAGTATGAGCGATATTACAAAAATTCCTGTGAGCATTATTACCGGTTTTCTGGGGTCAGGGAAAACAACATTGATTAGTCAGCTGATGCGGAATCCGCAGGGCCGACGTCTGGCGGTCATCGTGAATGAATTCGGTGATGTAGGCGTCGATGGCGAGATTCTCAAAGGTTGCGCGCTTCCTGACTGTCCGGCTGAAAATATACGTGAGCTGGCCAATGGTTGTATTTGCTGCACCGTAGCAGATGATTTTATTCCGACAATTGAATCATTAATGACCCTCGATCCCAAACCGGATCACATTCTGATTGAAACCTCTGGGCTGGCTTTGCCGAAACCCTTGCTGCAGGCCTTTAACTGGCCGGATATCCGCTCGCATATAACTGTTGATGGCGTGATTGCGCTGGCAGATGCTGAGGCTGTTGCTGCTGGCCAGTTTGCCCCTGATCTGGCCGGTCTTGAGGCCCAGCGGGCAGCAGATAACCAGCTTGAACATGACACGCCTCTCGCAGAAGTGTTTGAAGACCAAGTTGCCTGTGCTGATATGGTTTTGCTGACCAAATCTGATCTGGCCAGCGAAACAGAAAAGGAGAAGGCTAGAACCTTAATCGCAGAGGCGGCGGCGCGGGTCCTGCCCGTCATTGAAGTGACAGAGGGGCAGATTGATCCACGGCTGATTTTGGGGCTAGATGCAGCTGCAGAAGATGATCTGCAGGCCCGCCCATCCCACCATGATGGCGCCCCTGAACATGATCATGATGATTTTGACAGTGCAGTCTTTACCATAGAAGAGCTTGCCACAGCACATGACCTGACCGCGCGGATAGAAAGACTGGCGAAAGAACAGCATGTGCTCCGGGTCAAGGGCTATGCGGTTGTGTCAGGTAAGCCAATGCGGCTTCTGGTGCAGGCCGTGGGAAGCCGAGTGCGTACCCAGTTCGACCGGATGTGGACAGCAGGTGAGGCAAAACAGGGTCGGCTTGTGGTTATTGCCGAGCATGATCATCTGGATATCCCGGCGATTAAGGCTGTTTTAGCAGGGTGACTGATACAGATGCATGTTTTGTTTGTTGAACGACATGACTTGGAAGAAACTGAAATTCCCACAGACTTGGACCAGTCTGCAGCTGATTTGGTTGTTCTGTCTTTCTCAGACAGTGATCTGGGGGCGTTTGCCGAAGGCTGGCATCGGGGCTATATCGCGCAAGGAGATAACTTCCCCACCTTGCGGCTGGCCAATCTTGCGACGCTGAAACATCCTGTCTCGGTCGACACTTATATTGAAAAGACATTATCTGCAGCCAAAGGCATTCTCATACGACTCATTGGTGGCATACCGTACTGGTCTTATGGTCTACAGCAGGTTGAAAAGCTGGCTCGCAAAAACAAGATTGCTTTTGCTGTTATACCGGCAGACGGGCGTGATGATCCGCAGCTGGATGCGATGTCCACCCTGCCTGTTTCGACATTGCGCCGGCTGCAGCATTTATGTGAAAATGGCGGCATGGTGGCAGCCCAGGCAGCGCTGGCTCAGCTAGCGCTGGCAGCAGGGCTTTATGCGGCACCGGTGCCAGGCATAAAACAAATAGGTTCTGTTGGGGCCTGGACCCCGGAACTTCAGAACTGCTGCCCGCTGACTGCACGGGGGCCAGAGTATGACAAGCCGCTTGTGATTGTAAGCTTTTATCGTTCCTATATCACCGCAGCAGATCTGAAACCTGTTGCCGCGTTGTTCACAGCCCTGCGGGAAAAGGACTTTTCTGTTATGGGTCTATTTGCCCCTTCGCTAAAGGCTCCAGGGGCAGCAGGTTGGTTGGCTGGCCAAATCCGGCATTACAAACCTGTTTGTATTGTCAATGCCACCTCCTTTTCGGGTAAGGGCGCATCAGGCACATCACCGCTTGACGCGGGTCAAGTGCCTGTCTTTCAGGTCGCGCTGTCCACAGCTAGTCGCTCTGCCTGGGTTGAGGGTGACCGTGGCTTATCGCCGGCAGATATGGCGATGCACGTGGTCCTGCCAGAGGTGGATGGGCGGTTATTTGCCGGCATTGCTTCATTCAAAGAAGCCGGTAACCTGGATAATTTGCTGGAATTTTCACGCATGATTCATCAGCCTGATATGAGTAGAATAAACGCGGTTGCTGATAAAATCAGTCGCTGGCACAAACTACAGACAATTCCGCTGGCTGCGCAGACACCCGCGTTAATTCTGTCTACATATCCTGGCCGTCCTTGGCAGATGGCACATGCGGTAGGTCTGGACGCGCTGGCCTCAGCCAAAGCTATTCTGCAAGATTTAGGTCATCTTGGCGGCGAGCTTGATCCGCCGCTGGAAGACAGCCTGCGCTCGGAAAGACTCTTTTGGCCAGTTGCTGACTATCAGGCAGCTCTAAAGCGCTTGCCCGCTTCTATGCGCAGGGATCTGCAGGCTATCTGGGGCGATGTGAAAACTGATCCG
>DEBO01000096.1:0-3697 GCA_002348585.1 Alphaproteobacteria bacterium UBA2954
TGTCGACCTTGTTGAAACCGGGTCAACATTGGCGGCAAATGGCCTTGTTGAACTTGAAACTATCTCAGAGGTGAGTTCGCGGCTGGCTGTAAATAGAGCAGCATGGAAACAATATCCAGAACAGCTTGACAGCTGGATAAAGCGTTTCAGGACAGCGCTTACAGCTGCTGCTGAATAGGAAGCTTTCAATACAGGCAGCCTCCTTTATCTGACCTTCCCGAACAGAAGCAACAGGGGCTGTAGAAGGCTAACATGACTGAAAAATTGTTGTTTATCCATATTCAACAGGATCCTGCGAAGCGTGTATCGCCTGAGCGCATACATGAACAGGAAGTTGCTGTTTATGATTTGCTGGATCAAAATCAGTTTGATGTCTGCGAAAAAACTGGACCGTATCATTTGTATCTGAAAACAGATTTGCGCCATGTTTATTTTGATGTGCGTGACCAACAAGAAACAGCACTGAGTGGATTTGTGATGGCCCTTGGCCCGTTTCGGCGGATCATGCGTGATTATCATATGGTGTGCACCAGCTATTATGATGCCATCCGCACAAAGTCACCATCGCAGATTCAGGCGATAGATATGGGCCGTCGCGGATTACATGATGAAGGTGCTGAGCTGTTGAAACAACGGCTAGATAACTATGTCAAGATTGACGGGCCAACATCACGCCGGCTGTTCACGTTAATCTGTGTTATGACCTCAAGGGTGGAACAATGACAACAGCTGACAAGCAAATACTATTTGCCTGCACACAGAATGCTGTCAGATCAGTGATTGCAAAAGGCCTGTTCGAAACAAAATCTTATTCACCTGCAGGCAGGGCGGTGTCCTGCGGTGTGATTGAGGGGCCGCTCGATGGATTTGTTGTTGCTGTTTTGCAGGAAGAGGGCATTGATGTCAGCAGACATGAAGCCCAAGTCTTTGAGGCACTTGATCCAGCTAATTTTGAGCTGATTGTATCGTTTTCCCGTGAAGCAGAAGATAGAGCCCGCAGATGGGCTAATGATGGATGTAAAACTTTATTCTGGGATGTCCCCCCGCCACATACAAATGAATGGTCGCGCGACACAACTTTGGAAAGTTATAGGCAGCTCAGAAATCAAATCGACGGGCTTCTGGCAGATTATTTCGCGGTATACCACCAAAAAACTTGACCTTTTGCATAAAAAAGACCAACACTGACATCCACTTAGATTACGGGCGAATAAGGATAATGCTGTATGGCCAAAGAAGGCGTGATAGAATTTTCCGGCACTGTGGCCGAACTGCTTCCCAACGCGATGTTCAGGGTAAAGCTTGACAACGATCATGAAGTCCTTGCCCACACCAGTGGCAAAATGCGAAAAAACAGAATCCGTGTGCTGGCAGGTGACCGGGTGAATGTAGAAATGACCCCTTATGATCTGACAAAGGGGCGGATCACGTTCCGATTTAAATAAGGCCAGACGTAAATGCAGTCCGGTTTCAGGAAAGCCAACAGCTGAAGGGCACCAGGCTATGACACGCTATATGCTGCCACCGCCCAAATATCAGCTTATTCTTGCTTCACAATCACCGCGCCGCAAGCACCTGCTTGCTGAAGCGGGCATATCTGTAGACCATGTTTTTGCTGCAGATATTGATGAAACACTCATAAAAAGTGAACGGCCTAAAGATTATGTTCTGCGTATGGCACAGCAAAAGGCTGATGCCGTTGCCAGCCGATTGGGCGGTCAGTTCATTTTGTCGGCGGATACAGCTGTTATATGCGGGCGGCGTATTCTGCCCAAGGCTGAAACAGCAGAAGAGGCGAGACATTGTCTTCAACTTCTGTCAGGGCGGAGTCATCGTGTCTATGGCGGTATCTGTCTGTATCTGCCAAATGGCGAATGGCGAACAAAACTATCTGTCAGCCGCGTCAAGTTCAGACCTTTGAGTCTCGCAGACAAGCATGCCTATCTTCAGAGTGGAGAATGGCGGGGCAAAGCGGGGGGCTATGCTATTCAAGGCCGAGCGGGCTTATATGTTCGTGAGATAACAGGCTCATATTCCAATATTGTAGGACTGGATATGCACAAGGTTGCCGGCCTGCTTCTAGGCGCGGGATTTGATTATGTTCAGCCTGAATAATGGACTACTTTTTGATCGGTTTGAGGCTCCTCAGCTTTGTGCGGTCATTGAAGGGGACCGACTTGTTGATCTGTGGACAGCTGATAATATCTTTTCTGGATTGGGCTCTGTTCATCTAGCACGGGTGACAGGCCGATTTGACCAGCATAAACGTCTGAAAGGCCAGCTTGCCGATGGCAGGGCTGTCAGCTGGCAAGCCAAAGACCGATCAGAGCAACAAGAAGGCCAGTTGGCTCTGGTTACAGTGACGGCATCTGCACGTGAAGACAAGCCGGTACAGGCTGTGGCTGGAATTGAGCTGGCAGGACAATATGTAACACTGCGTTGGCACGGCAAAGCGACAGGCCTTGTTAATATCAGCCGGAAGCTGCGCCCCTCTGCCCAGCTTGATCAGCAGCGAGCAAAAATCACAGAAGCTTGTCGAGGGGCAGGACTTCTTGATGCGGGGTTCACGCTGATCATTAGACGAGCTGCCTTTACTTCAGACGGCATTATGTCAGCAGTTTTGTGTGAAGCTGTTATTGCTGAAGCTGCGCAGATAATTGAACATTGGCGAAGGTATGCAGACATGACAGCAGATCTGCGGGTAGAGACAAAAGCAAGAGTGGTTTATGCAGGTTTGTCTGTCACAGATACGCTCAGGCAAATTGAGGATAACAAAGCTGTCGACGTTTTGACTGATCAAGACTGGCAGGTGCTTTGTGATCAGGTTGAACAGGCATGTCATTCAGACATCATAACCAAAGATGGGGCGGTCTTATATGTTGAACAAACAAGGGCAGCATTCATGATTGATATTGACAGTGCACAAAGCAAGCTGGCTCCTGGCCCCTTATCTGCGGCGATTCTGCCAGAACTGTTTGCGGTTATACGGTTACGCCGGTTGGCCGGTAAAATTCTTGTGGATATGCCGGCATTAACAAAAAGCCAGCGTACGGATATTTTGTATCAGGCAAATGACCTGGCGCGGCGCGATCGGCGGTTTCCAGACTGTCTTGGCTTTACCCGTTCTGGCATGCTGGAGCTTTCTGTTCGCCATGGCCGTCCGGTTCTTGACAAGGATGACAGGGTTAAGGCAGTCATAAAGAAACATTTGGATTAAGAAGAAGATGGCTGATAAACCCCCGCATCTGAAAATTGTAAAAGGACATACACAAAAGGCGGCGTGTCCTTTATGTCAGCAGCCAGCTGAAGCTTTGTATAGACCCTTTTGTTCGCGCCGTTGTGCACAGCTTGATTTAGGAAAATGGCTGACTGGGGGTTATGCGATTCCGGCCCATGAAGCGATGGAGGACAGCGATGTCGAAACGCTGCTTGCCGCACATGGATCGCAACAGTCAACACAAGTTGATGATGACAGTTGAAGCTGGTTTTGGGCAGACCTGAAAGGTAGGCAAAACAGGGTGATTTCGGGCTGGACAGCGTGAAGCGATATCGTTATAACCCCTTACAATATTAACAAAAGCTTGGCTCTGGCTAGATGTTCATCAATAGTCCTTTTTATGTCCAGGTGCGTCTTTCAAAGGCTCAGTATGCCCAGGTAGCTCAGTTGGTAGAGCAGTGGACTGAAAATCCTCGTGTC
>DEBO01000096.1:3721-3914 GCA_002348585.1 Alphaproteobacteria bacterium UBA2954
TGGGCACCACTTCGACTCAGCAGCAGCAATAATTAATACTTGTTTAATATTAGAGAGTTGTATTTGCCCTGTGGTATGTGTAAAAATGATTTGTATTTACACCATCACTTTGCATGTTTTTTTAAAGCTTGTTGTAATAACCCGTAGATAAGAAAAAGTATTTGTAGTGAGCTTCTCCAAGCCTTTCCTCTGG
>DEBO01000096.1:4025-5942 GCA_002348585.1 Alphaproteobacteria bacterium UBA2954
CGTGTCGGTGGTTCGAATCCGCCCCTGGGCACCACTTCTACACAGCAAACGATTATTACTAACTGTTTAATATGAGAGAGCATTTCTGCCCTGTGGTATGCGTATAAGTGATTTGTAACCACACCATCACTTTGCACGTTTTTTTAAAGCTTGTTGTGATAGCCTGTATATAAGAGAAAGTATTTGTAGTGAGCCTCACCAAGCCTTTCCTCTGGCGCTGACGGGCCATAGGTCAACAACGACATCATCACGCACGCAAACATACCAGTCGTGTAAATTACAAGTGGGGTCACAATGACCGGGTACGAGATATAATTTGTCATTTATCTTCAATTGATTTTGTTTATCCTCAATGACCCCATGTTCATCTGAACAACTTACGTAAGTTATATCATCACGGCCAAAAATGACAGGCAGGCCGCTGTCAACAGACTGTACTTTCAGGCCTGCATCACAAATTGCCTGACCATCTTTAGCTGTGCTCATAATACTAGTTAAGATAAATAGCGCATTTTTCCAGTCTGCTCTATCCAGCCTTTTACCATCCCGATTATGCACCCGGCCATAATCAGCATCCATAAAGGCATAAGACCCACATTGAACCTCTGTATAGACGCCAGATGAGGCCTCAAACAAAAAACTGCCTGTGCCGCCGCCGCTCACAACTGGGCAATTGAGGCCAGATGCTGCCAGACTATCCAGACAAACTTTCACCTTTTTAATTACCGCATCCAGCTCTGTTTTGCGCTGATCGTGATCGAGTTCATGCTGGATGCTGCCGTGATAGGCCTGAAGACCGTCAAAAATCAAATGTTCTGCCTCTTTGATAGAAGTGGCTAGCTCTGAGGCCTGCTCTGCATCTGCCACACCGCAACGCCCAGCCCCGCAATCCAGTTCAACAAGACAATTGATATGCACATTCTGTTTTTTTGCTTCCGCTGAAAGCGCATCGATATTAGTCTCATTGTCAACGCACACGGATAATCTGCAACCCAGCGCAGCAATGCCGGCCAGCCGTTCTATTTTCACCTGATCACATACCTGGTTAGTGATGAGGATATCTCTGATGCCTGCTCTAGCAAAAACTTCCGCTTCTGAGACTTTTTGGCAGCAGATGCCGGTGGTATTGCATTGGGCCAGCTGCTGGCGAGCAACGTCGATAGATTTATGCATTTTGGCATGCGGCCGCAATGAGACGTTATATGGTGTGATCACCTCAGCCATTCGCCTCAGATTGTTGTCAAAGCTGTCCATATCAATTATCAGACAAGGAGTTTGTATGTCACTTACTGCCATGCCAGGCAGTGCGGGTACATCAAATCCTAATTCAGAATCTGTTTGAATTTTGTTGACTGTCATAAGCTGGCCTTTCACGATCAATTCTGATGATCAGATGTAATGTTGATACAAACTTAGCAGAGTGAGCAATTAAAGGCCGAGAGAAAAATGATATCACTTCAGGAAAAACGTATATTCATCAGCGGATCTGCTGCAGGCATGGGATATAGTGTGGCCAGGCTAGCCGCGGCGGCTGGTGCACAGGTTTACGCAACAGACATGGTCTCAGATGGCTTGGAAAATCTTGCGCAGGATGGAGTTCATACAGCTATTCTAGATATAACGATTCACAAAGATGTGCAGGCTTACTTTGCTGACCAGCCTGACTTTGATGGGATTGTGAATATGGCAGGTTGGGTGCACCATGGGACGCTTACGCAGACCAGTATTGAAAACTGGCATCGTTCCTTTGCAATTAATCTTGACAGTATGTTTTATGTTCTTCAAGCCGCGATCCCTGGCCTTATTCGGAAAGGGGGCGGCAGTATTGTAAATATGGCGTCTTTAGCTTCATCGGTTAAAGGATTTCCATTTCGTGCAGGTTATAGCGCATCCAAGGCAGCTGTTATCGGGCTAACA
>DEBO01000096.1:6151-9564 GCA_002348585.1 Alphaproteobacteria bacterium UBA2954
CCCTGGCCTTATTCGGAAAGGGGGTGGCAGTATTGTAAATATGGCGTCTTTAGCTTCATCGGTTAAAGGATTTCCATTTCGTGCAGGTTATAGCGCATCTAAGGCAGCTGTTATCGGGCTAACAAAATCTGTAGCGGTGGATTATATGGCAGAGGGGATTAGGTGTAATGCGATTTGTCCAGGAACAATTGAAACGCCATCTTTGCACGGTAGGATGGCTGCGATGGCAGAAAAATTAGGCTCTGCTGAAAAGGCCCGAGACTGGTTTGTCAGCCGCCAGCCAATGGGGCGATTAGGCCAGCCAGATGAAATCACGGCCCTAATTCTATACCTGTTATCAGATGCTGGAGCTTATGCCACTGGCCAGCCCTTCATCGTTGATGGTGGAATAATCGCCTGAAGCTAGTCCTTGTCAAAAGCTGTCTAAAGCCGCCACCTTTTCAGGCGATTGAGTCATCGTGAGAAAACACAAGCAGTGAATAATTTTAGTGTCTTGACAACGGCGCGGCGGTTTACCCGGCCGGATAAGAAAACTGAAAGGACATAAGCAAAAATGCAGGTTGTAAATAAAATTGGACACGCTCTACATGATCTTGACCCTGTTTTTTACATTTTTCACGTCAGGATAAGTGTGCGGATTTGGCGCACTTTCTCGGTCTGAACGCCCCTCTGCTGCTCCAATCGATAGTGAGCTGCAAACAGCCTTTTATAGGTGGTGAGGTGAACAGCCACCAGGTTTCAACCTTTTTATATACCGCACCGGAAAGCTATATCGGTCTGTGGCTTGCTCTGGAACCTGCTACTACTGCAAGTGGCTGTATTTGGGTTGAACGTGGAGGCCACAGAGTGCCGCTAAAATCGCGTTTTCATAAACAAGGGGATGATATGGTGATAACCGCGCTGAGTTGAGCGGCGTTAGCAGATTGCACCACACCGCTCGAAGTAGATACAGGCACGATTGTTGTTCTACATGGGTGGCTACCGCATTTGTCGCATGAAAACAAGTCTGCAAAACCACGCTACGCCTATGCGCTGCATCTAATCGATGGTGACAGCACATACCCAGCGGATAATTGGCTGCAACGCCCAGCCGAGCTTCCTTTGCGCGGGTTCTAATCAGCCATTTCAACAGCAATATCCGCTGCCAGCAAAGCGTTATTACGCACTAGGGCTTTATTGGCAAGCAGGCTGGCCCCTTCTGTGATATGCCTGATCTGGTCAAGCAGAAACGGTGTGAGGGCTTTGCCGCTGATTGATTTTGCATCAGCCAATGCCAGCGCGTCTGTAATCGCAGTTTCAATCTTTGCTGGGTCTATCTGATTGACTTGTGGAATAGGGTTTACGATCAACACACCGCCATTCAGGCCCGCTCGCCATTTCTGTATACACAGATCTGCAATTTCTGCTGCGGTGTCCAGCCTGTAATCAACATGCAGATCAACACTTTGTGACCAGAAAGCCGGCATCATATCACAGCGATAGCCAATTACTGGTACGCCCAGCGTTTCCAGATATTCCAATGTTGCCGGAATGTTCAAAATAGCCTTTGGTCCGGCACATATCACAGCAACATCACTTCGTCCCAGTTCTGGCAGATCAGCTGAGATGTCAAAATCCAACTCAGCGCCGCGATGCACACCGCCAATACCGCCTGTCGCAAAAACACGGATACCAGCTGCTGCGGCAATCAGCATGGTTGTGGCAACAGTGGTTGCACCAGTGCGATTTTGGCTAAAAGCAAAGGGCAAGTCTCGCCGCGATAATTTCAATATCTCTGTTTCTGGATCAGCGATATAGGCCAATTCTGCTGCGCTAAGCCCTGCGGTTGCCACCCCTTCAAGGACAGCGATGGTTGCTGGCACGGCCCCCCTGTCACGGATGGTTTGTTCTAGCAATTGCGCTGTTTTCGCATTTTCAGGATGAGGTAGCCCATGTGCGATGATGGTTGATTCAAGCGCGACAACTGGCTGGCCGGCAGCTAGTGCATCTGCCACTTCGAGTGAGCAGTTCAGGGGAAGAGATGGGGCCATAAGCTAAAATGCTCCTGTTTTTTCTTTGCAAAGGCTGGCGATACCAGGGTGGACAGCATCTGTGCAGGTTAAACTTAACTGAGCGGCACGAAGACCAAAATCCATAGCCGCCTCGTCACTGGCGCCATTGAAGTGGCTGTGAAGAAAGCCAGCCAGCAGCGCATCTCCAGCCCCTGCAACAGAGGCAATGGTCTGTGGCGGTTCAAGTAGCGGGAAGTGGAGCTGTTGGCCAGCCCTGCCCAATTGCACGCCCTCTGAACCAAGAGACAGTAAAACAATATTGACGCCGCGTTGATACAGGTTTGCTACAAGCTGGTCCGGGGTAGCACGAACAGAACAATTCAGAAGTGCAGCTGCTTCCAGCCGGTTACATTTCAGCCCATCAATTTGGTCAAGGCAGGGCTTTAGGCGCGTGATCTTTTCCGTCGACACCCCGTCAAAAAACAATGTCGGCCTATTAGGGAGGCAAGCTAGCCAGAGAATGGTGTCTGATGGCAAGTTGCAATCTGCGATGATTAGAGCTGCTCCGGTGATTAGCTTTTCGAAACGCTGCAGATAAGAGGGAGTTAATTTGTTAACAAGCCGCATCTGGTTGACTGCGCTGACTAGTTCGCCTTTCATATCATACAGGCTAAGATAGCTGTCTGAAGGGGTGTTGGGTGGGGCATAACAGGCTGATAAATCCAGAAGGGGTAGCTTCAGGCTGGCGCGTACAGAGACCGAAAACCCGTCGTCACCTAGCCCTGTGATTAGCTGAACGGCAGAGCCCAGCCGGGCTAGGTTTTCAGCTATATTGCGGGCTACGCCACCAGCAGATGTGGAAATCTGCCCCTGATTAGAGTCCCCCGCGGCAGCAACAGCGGAATAATATTTCGCTGAAATATCAATATTTGCCCCGCCAATAACAGTGATGGGTACGACCCTGTCCATATGCACGAAGCTCCTTTTGAGTGATATACGAATTGTGTTTATACCATAAAGAAGAACAGATGGGTTAGGGGGCTGGAATTTAAACCTGTTCATCGTTTTTGAATAGTTTCCCTATCAAAGAACTGGCAAGGGTCTGGCTTTTTGAAAAAAGCTCACCTTTAATAAGGTTAATAAAGACAAACGCTCAGGGAGAGGAACAGCGATGCTGCAGAATAAGACAGGCCCGGCACAGAAAAGGTCGGCAAAAGGCTATCTGTTGGGTATGATGGTATTTGAATTTTTCTCAGCCAATATGCCGTCCATCGCGGTAGCGGCTGGGGTAGATTTTCTGATGTATGATATGGAACATACAGGCATCACCACAGAAACATTGCGGGAGCAGATGGCGGCCTGCCGCGGTCTAGATCTTGCTCCGCTCGTGCGGGTTCCGTCTTCTGAGGCCAATATAATTGG
>DEBO01000126.1:0-1499 GCA_002348585.1 Alphaproteobacteria bacterium UBA2954
ATAGGCAAAAAACATCAATTCAATACCCCGGCGCAAGTCCTGTTTGCGCAGATAAAGTCCTTTTAGCGGGCCAGATGATGGCTTTGGGGCTGACCCAGACATGGAAGCGGATTTCACGCGGGGCACATTTCCTGTTGGCGTGTTTTCTGGCGACACAGTAGTCCCCTGCTCAATTATGTCAGCTATGTTGACCAATCATAACAAAACTGCTACCAAAAACAAACAATATTTGGAAATATTAGTTTTTTTGTCTATTTTTTGAAGTTTTATAACCTTTGTCAGCTTGTCCCTGGCCAGGATGACATAATTGACTTGGAGGCATCTGTAATGGCGCTGATCCCGTTTGACGACAGAGATGGTGTAATCTGGATGAATGGTGAGATGGTGGATTGGCGGGATGCAAAAACCCACACCCTGAGCCATGCTTTGCATTATGGCTCACAGGTCTTTGAAGGTGAGCGGGCTTATGGTGGTAATATTTTCAAATCTCGTGAACATACACAAAGGCTGCGCCAATCTTGTCGTTATCTTGATTTTGAATTGCCTGTATCTGATGAAGAATTGGACAGCATCAAGTATCAGGTTCTGGCCGCTAATGATATAATTGATGGCTATGTGCGGGCCTTTTGTTGGCGCGGTTCAGAGATGATGGCGATTTCTGCACAGAAAACCAAAATTCATTTGGCAGTCGCAGCCTGGCAATGGCCCAGCTATTTTGATCCAGAAGTTAAGATGAAAGGCATCACGTTAGATATATCTGACTGGCGGCGGCCATCAGCAGAATCAGCCCCGGTCCACGCAAAGGCAGCAGGGTTGTATATGATCTGCACCCTATCCAAACATATAGCAGAACAAAAGGGTTTTCAGGATTCTCTGATGCTTGATTGGCGAGGCTGTATTGCCGAGGCGACTGGCGCGAATGTTTTTTTTCTTATGAGAGATGGCACTTTGCATACTCCCACTCCAGACTGCTTTCTGAATGGCATTACCCGCCAAACCGTTATTGATATGGCCAAGGCAAGAGGTATTGAGGTTATTGAGCGCCATATGCAGCCTGGTGATATGGCAGAAGCAGAGGAATGTTTTCTGACAGGCACCGCAGCCGAAGTCACGCCCGTGCGCCAGATTGGTGATTATCGCTTTACACCGGGCGAGATTACCCGAGAGCTGGTGAAGGGCTATGCCGAACTGGTGAATGGCGGCGGTTAGCTCACCTCATGAGGCCAGAGTAAAAACCTCTAGTCAGACAGCTGTCAGGCCACCGGCTCGAAGCATAATTATTTTTGGCGGCGCCACTTCCCTGATACCAGTTGCGCTTGGTCAGAAACTTGGTTGTTTTATGGCCACTATCCCTACGAGTATATCCTGCAACATAGGTCTGTTTTAGAAGAGGTTTTAGACTTTGCCCTGCAGATTATTGACGAATGTGCTGGACGCTTATGAAAGGTGAGGGTCAACAGAAAGAACAAAAAAATGAAGCAACCAGAATAGCAGCAGAA
>DEBO01000126.1:1875-6353 GCA_002348585.1 Alphaproteobacteria bacterium UBA2954
CTTAAAAATGTTTGGAGCCGGCCCGGAAATACATTACCCCAGTCTGCGCAGTCATGGCTGCGGCAAACCATAGTAGAACTATCCCGCCGGTTTCTGCTATCACCCTACTAGCACCATCCAGAATTGGCGCGCCAATAAGTACTCCAAGGGCGGTCATCTGCGTAGCTGTTTTCCATTTCGCGGCCAGGCTGACCGGCACAGTCACCTCACTGCCTGCTAGATGTTCACGCAGGCCAGAGACCAGAATTTCACGCATCAGGATGATTAGGGCTGGCACCAGAAAAACAGCATCAGCAACACGGCTGGCAGCCAGCGCCAGCAAACAGGCTGTCACCAGCAGTTTATCGGCAATCGGGTCTAGCATGCGGCCTACCGGCGAAACAATATTCATCTGTCTAGCCAAATACCCATCCAGCCAGTCAGAGGCACTGGCGATAATGAATAAAAAAAGGCCAAGGGCCGTCAACCACTTCTCTTGTGGCTGCCAGAGCACAAACGCAATTAGCGGAGACAGTGCGATCCGCAATCCTGTTACAAAATTCGGAATATGCTTTTTCATTAATGACTTGCTTCTTTGACTGTCTGGGACCATTTACGTTTGGCGTTTTCCTTTTTTATCGTTGCCGTAGGCTGGCGTCCAGCCCTGCTTACTTGTCTTTTTCGTGAAACCAGTCATACAGAGTCTGAGCCAGCGCTTTCGATACACCGTCAACAGCTTGCAGATCACGTGCGCCGGCACGGGCTACCTCACGGGCAGACCCAAAGTGAGCCAACAGGGCTTTTTTACGTTTAGCCCCGATGCCTGGAACATTATCGAGTGGGCTTTTGAAGCCCTGTCTGGTACGGCGGGCGCGGTGACTGCCAATGGCATAGCGATGCGCTTCGTCACGCAGGCGTTGCAGATAATGCATCACCTGATCACTTTGTGGCAGGGTAAAACTCTTTTTACCGCGCATGTGGAACTGTTCGCGCCCAGCATTTCTGTTTGGCCCCTTCGATACTGCTACAACACAAATATCATCAAGGCCGAACTCATCCATCACACTGGTCACAGCGCTCAGTTGGCCGCGGCCACCGTCAATCAGCAACAAATCTGGCCAATTTGTGGTCTCACGCCCCGGGTCTTCTTTTAAGGCTCGTTCAAAACGCCGGTGGATCATTTGTCGCATCATGCCAAAATCATCTCCATCTGTCACGCTATGGGGGCCTTCCTCCCTCATATTGAATTTTCGATAGGCTGACTTCATAAATCCATCCCGGCCAGCTACAACCATGCCACCAACAGCCTGTGCGCCCTGAATATGGGAATTGTCATAAACCTCAATACGCTGGGGCGGCTCTTCAAGGGCAAATAAATTAGCTACTCTGGCCAATAACTCGGTCTGGCTGCTGGTCTCTGCCAGCTTACGGCTCAGCGCATCCTTGGCATTCCGATGTGCCATTTCAACCAGCTTGCGTCGTGTGCCGCGTTGCGGTTGGCTGATCTCAACCTTTTGATCTGTCGAAAGCGATAGTGCCTCTGCCAGCAAGCTGGCTTCATCTGGCAAGGCGCTGACTAAGATCAGTTTCGGGGCAAGACGTTCATCATAGAATTGACTAATAAAGGCAGCAATGACCGCACCATCACGGCTTGCGTCTGTATCTGCCCAAAACTTATCATTTTGGTCTATTTTACCCAAATCTTTTTCATCCAAACCATTATCGCGTGTGTTGGTATTTTTCTGATCTGGGTAGGGGTGGACAGGCAGTTCAGACAGCCCCTTGTCTTTTGGAAAATAGGCGGTGTTGCCAAAATTCGCACCGCCACGAATAAAGAAAATCTGCACAGCAGCTCGCCCGCCTGCACGGTGCACGGCAATAATATCGCAATCCACAAGCCCCTGCAAATTTACATCCTGATTGGCCTGAATGGCGGTCAGAGCACGGATCCGGTTCCGCCACAGCGCAGCAGTCTCAAAGTTCAGAGTATCTGACGCGGCCTGCATGGCACGCGCATATCTGCGTTGGATATCATCTGACCGGCCAGACAGAAAGGCCTGGGCCTCTGCAATCTGTGCTGCATAATCGGCCTTACTTACATACCCCACACAGGGCGCAGAACAGCGTTTGATCTGATACTGCAGACATGGGCGGGACCTGGCTTCAAACATGGAATCTGAACAGGTACGCAACAAAAACGCCCTAGACAGTGCAGAAAGGGTTCGGTTCACTGCTCCGGCTGAAGCAAATGGCCCGAAATACGTTCCTTTTCGGTTCTGGCTGCCTCGATGTTTGGTCATCTGTGCAAAGTCATGATTGCCGGTGAGCAGAATATGGGCAAAGCTCTTGTCATCTTTCAAGAGGATATTAAAACGCGGCCGCAGCTTTTTGATCAGATTTGCTTCCAGCAGGAGGGCTTCAACCTCAGATGCGGTCACGATTATTTCAAGATGCGTGGTCAGGGCAACCATCTGCACCAGACGGTTTGACAATCTTTTTGGGTGGGTGTAGCTGCTGACTCGCCTCGCCAAATGCCGGGCCTTACCCACATATAGCGCTTCCCCGTCTGCACCTGTCATCCGATAGACACCAGGCTGATGCGGCAGCGTCTTGACCTGTGCCTTCAGATAGTTGAGTCCGCGGCCGAAATCAGGCCCGGTCTCAGCTACCCCATTGTCGGCCTTATCTTTAGTCTGGGGATCAAAAGGGGGTCGTGATAGGGTCATAGCTACTTTGATACTGGTCTGTTTACGCTTCTGTTTCAAGCGATGCCTTGGCTTGCGGCCCCGCTGGCCAGTTTTATGCGAATCGTCTAGCCTAATCTGAAGCAAAAGCTAGTTAAAATTTATCCCCGTTTCTTGTGGATAACTTTGTGGACTTGTTCTGATTCCTAGCCTCAATCGCGCAGAAACCAACGAAATTGAACAAAAAGCCTAATTTTTAGGCAATTTACAAGAAATTAACAAAAACAATATTTTAACAGAAATCAAGAGGCAAAATTACCTTTTTTAACCCAAATATAACAATTTTTCTACTCAAATAAGGCAAATTGGCAAACTTGTGTAAAACTATGCGTTGTACATGCTCAGATTGAGGCTCAGAAAGGCAAGATAAAATCCAATAAAAACAGAACCAGACCGGCGTCCGAGAGGTTGATTTAAGATTGTACAGACAACAAGAATGGCTGTCAGGGCAGACAGAATAGGCATCATAAATTGGCCTGACAGGTCAGAGGCTGGCAGGGAGCCGCTCAAACCTGCTGCCCCAAGAACCAGTGTAAAGTTAAACAGATTTGAACCCACGACACTGCCTAGCGCAATGTCATTCCGCTTGTGCCGCAGACTGGCCAGCAAAGAAATGATCTCGGGCAGGGATGTGCCAACCGCAACAATAGTCAAGCCGATGACATCTTCTGACCAACCATAGCTTCTGGCCAGTTCTGCACCTGACCAGACAAAGGCATCAGCCCCAGCAACGAGACAGATAACGCCGCCAACAGCAAATACCACTGCTCTGGTTAGAGACATGTCTTCAGCTAGACTGCCCTTTGTTGTCTTCTGCAGTTTCTCTTCGCTTTGAGGGTACTCAGTTAAGTGTCGTTTAGAAGGCTGTGTATTGTAAAAATGGGGGTCAGTGGTATGGCGCAATAGCCAGAAAAGATAGACGACAAATCCTGCTAGCAGAGCGCCACTGTAAAGATATCTGCTCAGACCGGTCATTCCGCCAGTCAAGCAAATCCCCCCAATCAGCAGCGTGACAAGGAGCAGCCCTGTCAGTTGGCGGTTGTTGGTTACATCAGCAGTGACAGGCTGAACCAGCATGCCCAAGCCCAGCACCAGTGCAATATTGGCAATATTTGATCCGATTAAATTGCCCCACACGATTCCCGGGCTGCCGACAAGAGCAGCATCAATAGACACAATCAGCTCTGGTGTGGAGGTGCCGCCGGCAATCACAATCACTGTCACTGCGACAGCGGGAAGGCCCATCTGCCGCGCAAGGCTGACCACACCGGGAATCAGAATGGAGCCGCCAGCTAGCAGCCCGCCCAGGCCCAGCACAGCATAAATGATAATCTCAGTCATGTCTGATAAAGTCCAATAGTTTTCTGGTTAAATTAAAGTTGGAAACGGCATAAGAACAGGGCGATCTGCGTCTCGTTGGTACCTCAGAACCTGCCTTCGAGCAAGGTGCAATAAGCGCATTCTGGCTGCTCAGAATCTGAAAAGTGCAGTGGATCTGCTGACCATGTGCTCAAATTCGCTTGAAGAAAATCCACATTTGGTAGACGATCAGAAAGGTGGATAACTCAAAGAATGGAGGAATCTTTTGTTGGATATTGGTGAACGTATCTCAATCTATCAGCCTGAACAGGACGGGTTGACATTCCCTGAACTGCCTGTATTTGAAACTTCTGAACAAGAGCGTCAACACAAAAAAGAGCGACTTGTTGCGGCTTGCAGGGCATTTGCCCTTGAAGGATTTGATTATGGCTTTGC
>DEBO01000126.1:6687-6861 GCA_002348585.1 Alphaproteobacteria bacterium UBA2954
GGACATCTAACGGTTAGAGACCCGGAACATACAAATCTGTACTGGACAAACCCGATGTGTGTCCATTTTGATAAGGTAAAATTATCCAATCTTATTCTGGTTGATCATCAGGGCAAGGTTGTGCAGGGCGATTACGCTGTTAACCGAGCCGGCTTTGTTCTGCACGCCAATGTG
>DEBO01000112.1 GCA_002348585.1 Alphaproteobacteria bacterium UBA2954
TACGGTTGCAATTATGCCAAATGACTATCACAGCTATCCCGAAGACAGTCCTGAAAATATGGTGGCTTTTATTAATCGTCATCATATCCCCTTCCCCTACCTCATCGATGAAACACAAGAGGTGGCCAAAGCCTATGCTGCGGTGTGTACCCCTGATTTTTTTGGTCTTAACGCAGAAGGCAAGCTGCATTATCGTGGACGGCTAGACGATGCCAAAATGGGAACAGGAGACAATCGTCAGCCAGAACTTCTAGAAGCGATGATAAAGGTGGCAGTATCAGGACAGGGGCCAGAACACCAAATTCCATCAATGGGATGTTCAATAAAATGGAAATGAATGTTCTGTCCATGCATATCCGCTTAAAAAAGTGTTACGAATATGTTGAAACAGCTACGTAACTGGCATGGCCAGATGCTTGAAATTATACAGAAGCAGACCGGACTCACAAATTATCAGATTTTGTGGATTGCTTTTGCGGAAGGTTTGTTTTTTGGCCTTTTACTAGGCTGGTGGTGGTTTACGTGAAGACATTGAAAATTATATCTGCTGCGTTCATCTGCAGCCTATATATAATAATCATTCCTTCCCAAGGCGTTGCAGCTGAACCACTGAAAAAAGCGATTTCTAAAATATCAGCAAATGTGGTGTTTTTGCGCCATGCCCTAGCGCCTGGGTTTGGTGATCCGGCAGAGTTTCAAATCAATGATTGTTCAACACAGCGAAACCTCGATCAGGCTGGGAAATTTCAGGCCCGATTTATCGGCCAGTATCTGCGCGACCATAAAATCGTATTTGATACTATCCTGTCCAGCCAGTGGTGTCGCTGTAAACAGACAGCTGACCTTCTTGATATGGGTGGCTGGCACGAATTTACAGCCTTGAATTCTTTTTTTCAGGGTCATGTTGACCGCAAAGATACATTAAAAAAGCTCCAGAAAAAACTAGACAACTTGCCTGCTGATACTCTGGTCTTGATGATTACACATCAAGTCGTAATCAATGCTGTTACAAAAATTTCTCCAGCCAGTGGTGGTTTTGTTGTTTATAATACGAAAACTAAAGTTTCGAAGAGTGTACAGCTGAAGACTCCATAGAGTTTTCCTGAAATTGGCGCCATAAACTTAAAATATTTCTCCTTTAACGAGAACGGTGATGAAACAAGCCTTATGTGCAGAAGCTATAGTAACCCTCTTTCTAGTGATTACAGTAGTGAGACTCGGAATTATGGCCGATCAACTTTCGGGTGGCATTGACAGTTTGGCCCTGATCGGCAACACGCTTGCAACAGGAGCCATGTTGGTAGTGCTAATTACCGTTTTGGGGCCTGTCTCTGGTGCACATTTAAACCCCACTGTTACCCTTACATTATGTTTAGCTGGAGAAATATCCGCACCACTTGCGCTGGGTGATATTTTCAGTCAGATTTGTGGCGGCCTTGCAGGCACCATTCTTTAGCATCTGATGTTTGACTTACCGCTGGAGTAAATAGCAACCACCAACAGGACCAGTCTGCCACTTTATTGTGCTGTATTTGTTGCAACTGCTGGTCTTCTTTCTGTGATTTTGATAGGCCGCGCCTACCGTCCGTCATTACTACCATTGCTAGTTGGGCTGTATATTTAAGACGGCTATAAGTTCACACCATCTACCAGTTTTGCAAATCCGGCTGTGATTTTGGCCAGGATGTTCACAGATAGTTTTTCTGGCATTGCTTCATCTGCTGTTTTGTTTTTCATTATCTTTCAGCTGCTGGCAGCTTGGCCTGTTCATAAATTTTCAACCAGGCTTACCTCCTCACAGAATACTGACAATCAGGGCTAGAAATTAATACTAAACACATCACCTTCACTATTAATGATGAGCGCAATAATTACGTATTCAACTAAAGTGAGTTGCGTTCAAACAACTAATAGACTCTATTGATTACCCATTAGGTTATCTAAACTGATCCAAACAAAAAATAGGGGTCAAGGATTTTGCTTAAATGTAGTTTAGGCAACCAATCCCAACGCTTTTATTACAAAAAAAGTCCACCTAAAATGGGTGGAGTGTTTTTTTAGACGACTTACAAAAAATTATGAATCATTTCTCATTTTGTGTCGTAACTGATTATAGCATCTGTTTTTGCAGATGTATCATCCTCCCTAACTTGGTCGCAGTTTACTGCGACCTTTTTTTAGGCAAACATGTTTAAAGTAGCTTGTAAAGTTATGAATAGCTTTAGTGAAAAATTTTTTACTCTTATCCATCCAAATCTCGGCCTTTAACTAAGTTTTATGCCCTTGCAATAAACCCTACAGCAAGCTGCTCTATTCTTGAATCATCTAAAGCTACACATTATTTTACAAGTAGGGTCATTGTTATGACGTGAACAAGAAAATCGAATTGATACTGTTGGAGACATTTAAGTGGTTGCTTTGGGCGCATTGTTGAACAATCTGTTCAGCCAAACGACCAGCTGGCTGAATAACCAGCAGCGATCTGATCTATCTTTACCTGAGCTTTGTGAACAGCTCTTATCTAACAAGGGCGAGGTAACTGGCCTGTCCCTTTCCCGTGACATTCTGGATCAGTTTGAACAGCAAAACTCAGACGGACAGAAAGCGTTTCTCACAACACTTGTCTCAGAATTTGACCTCGATACCAATGAGTTAAACGCAGCACTTAAAATGTATGAGGCTGAACCCGATAAAGCCAGCTACTCAAAACTTATGACCGCCGCTACATCCCGCAGACAGACATTGTTCAGAAAGCTGAACGAATTGCCCGGGGCCACACAGCGGCTTGTAAATATGCGTAAGACCCTGCTTAAACTGATGCCAGCACATCCTGATCTTGCTGTCATTGATCAGGATTTAAAACAGTTATTTACGAGCTGGTTTAATAGAGGATTCCTTGTTCTTCAGCCAATTAGTTGGTCGAGCTCTGCCCATATTCTGGAGAAAATCATTGCTTATGAGGCTGTTCACGCCATCGAAAGCTGGGATGATTTACGCCGTAGGTTGCAACCTGCCGACAGACGATGCTTTGCCTTCTTTCACCCTGCAATGCCAAATGAGCCGCTAATTTTTGTTGAAATTGCCCTCAGTAAGGAAATTCCTGGAGCCATTCAGGCCATCCTCGCTGACCACAATGAAGCAGATGACGGCAGGCCAAAAACAGCGACATTCTATTCCATTTCAAATTGCCAAACAGGCCTTACCGGCATTTCATTTGGCAACTCTCTGATCAAGACAGTCGTCAGCGAATTACGCCGTGAATTTGAAAGTCTTGAAAATTTCGTGACCCTTTCGCCTTTACCTGTATTCGCAGACTGGCTGTCAACGCAAATCTTATCAGAGCCAGTATCCCTTGAAATTGACCAGCACATAACTGACCTTGCTGCCTGCTATCTTGTTCATGCGAAAACACAATCTGGTACTCCGTTTGATCCAGTTGCACGTTTTCATCTGGGCAATGGCGCGCGCATACATGCTCTACATGCTAACGCTGATTTGTCAGAAAATGGAAAGTCACGCTCACATGCTGTTATGGTGAACTACCTTTATGATCTAAAGCAGCTAGAGGAAAACCATCAGAAATTTGCAGTTGATGGAGTGATTGCCTGTTCAGGGAAGGTCAGGGACCGTGCGGACGCGACTCTTCATTTACTACCTGAATTAAAAGTATAGCCTACCCTATTGCAGTTGGTTAAACAGTTGCCGTCAGCCCGCCATCAACATAGATAATTTGGCCATTCACAAAGGATGAGGCTGACGAAGCAAGATAAACAGCTGTGCCGACCAGATCAGATACATTTCCCCAACGACCTGCGGGCGTGCGCCTCTCCAACCAAGCAGTAAACTTCTTATCGGCAACAAGTTCAGCGTTCAATTCTGTTTTAAAATAACCAGGGGCAATCGCATTACAATTCAGCCCATAACCTGCCCAATCTGCTGCCATCCCTTTTGTGAGATTGGCAATCGCACCCTTAGTGGCGGTATACGGTGCAATTCCTGGCCTGGCGAGAAGGCTCATAACAGAAGCGATATTGATGATGCGGCCGTGCTGACGGGAAATCATGAAGGCAGACAAAGCTTTAGCTGTGTAAAAGGCAGCTTTCAGATTAACCGCAATCATCTGATCAAAAACATCAGCCTCAAAACTTTCAAGCGGCGCGCGATGCTGCATACCCGCGTTATTGACTAAGATATCTATTGGGCCAGTGTGGGCCTCATAACGATCAATCTGAGCTGATATTTCATCCTGTTGTGTGACATCCGCAACAAGGCCTGTTGCAGCAATGTACCTGCTGTTTAATTCATCCACGACCTTCTGAATTGTATCTGCAGAACGTCCATTGATCAGTACGTGTGCGCCGGCTTGACCCAGACCACAGGCAAGTGCAAAACCGATACCACGTGTCGACCCGGTAATGAGGGCTGTCTGTCCCTCCAGATTAAACAGACCGGCAAGCTGATTGTTCGACATAATTACTTTTTCCTTGAGTGAACTGTTAATTCAGCTTGTAAAGACCAAGTGTGGCTGCCTGAAGTTTCAGCAATGAGGTCACCTCACGCAACGCAGGAGCCGGAATAGACAGGTTATCAGCCAGCTCAAGCACCGCTGTCATTAACGGGTCTATTTCAAGCGGCCGCCCCGCTTCAATGTCCTGACGCGTTGAGGGCTTGTGGCCAATAATTTTGGCCGCCCCTTCAATTCTATCCTCAATGGACACCGCAAAACGCGCACCCAACGCTTCACCAACCGACTGGCATTCTTCCATAATCTGCCGAACAAGTACACGACATCCTGGATCAGCACCAATCTGATCAAGACTTGCCCCTGTCAGAGCAGATACTGGGTTGAACGAGCAGTTTCCCCAAAGTTTAATCCAGATTTCATCACGAATACGGCGTTTCTGAGGCGCTTTTAGCCCACCCTTTATCATCAAAGCAGATAAAGTCTTTATCCGATCACTAGCCTCACCTGATGGTTCGCCAAGAGAAAATCTGTCACCGCTAAAATGGTGAATTCGCCCCGGTTCAACAATCTCACAAGCCGGGTAGACAACACAGCCAATCGCGCGCTCAGGTCCTAGACCGTTCCAAATAGCCGCGCCTGGATCAACAGAAGACAATGGTTGGTTATCTAGCACCGTGCCTGTATTTGCCCGATAAAAATACCACCAGGGCACGCCATTGACAGCTGATACTATACTGGTGTTCTCACCCATTAAGCACTGAAGTGACGGCACAATATGCGTCAGCGCATGTGCTTTTAAGGCAATGATAATATAGTCTTGCGGACCAATTTCAGCTGGATTGTCTGTTGCTGGCAACGAATATACTGATTCCCGCCCATCATAAATTAGGCGCAACCCCGCTTTGCGTATAGCTTCAAGATGCGGCCCTCTGGCAATTAGGCTAACCTCAGCTCCCGCCTCATGCAGGCGAGCGGCCATAAACCCGCCAATTGCCCCTGCTCCATAGATGCAAATCTTGCTCATATTTGTATCTTTCCTCAGCTGTTCTTTTTACTAAAAGCCCAGCTTTTCAGCTAAACCTATTCGCTGCAGCTTACCTGTTGCCCCTTTTGGTATTTCATCAACAAAACGGATGTAGCGGGGGACCTTAAATTTTGCCAGTTGCTGGTTTGCATAGGCTTTCAACTCAGCCTCACTTAGAGTCGCTCCATCTGCTAGAACAATTGCTGCCCCGATTTCCTCACCTAATAATTTGTCCGTAACAGCAAAGGTTACCACCTG
>DEBO01000062.1:0-2260 GCA_002348585.1 Alphaproteobacteria bacterium UBA2954
CTGACAGATTTTATCTGCAAGCTCTGCAAACAGCTCAGTTTCAAGCGCAATTGCGCGCTCGGCCGCTGTGCTGAGCTGCTTTTCAAGGTCAGATAAAACTGTTGTTGTAAATCTGACAGACTGAGCTGTGGTCTGACGGTGAATAAAGTTTGCATTGCCAAGCAGTTTTTCGCCATGCGCAGCACGGACGTCAATATGATAGCCCAGCACATTATTATGTTTGATCTTCAAAGACAAAATTCCTGTTTGTTCTGCATAATCAGCCTGCAACCCTGCGATCAGGCGGCGGCTTTCATCACGCATCTGACGTAGATGGTCTAGCTGGCTATTATATCCCTTCAGGATAAAGCCGCCATCCCTGATCAAAAGCGGCAGTTCATTTGCCAGTGCAGGCAAAATCTGATCACCCAGCTGGGCGGGTTCCTGCGCGACTGCACATAATCTGGCAATTTCGTTATTCATATCAATGTGGTCTGAGGACAGGCAGCTTGTAGCAATCTGCCTGGCTCCACACAGGCCCTCAGCCAGACTAGCAAGATCTCGTGGCCCACCTCTTCCTGAGACAATGCGTGATAAAGACCTGTCCAGATCAGGAATAGATTTCATATAATCTGACATCTGCTGACACAGAACCGGCTGATCACAAAACCAACTGGCAATACCTAGGCGAAGCTCAATCTGAGATCGGTCAGTCAAAGGCGCAGAAATGCGGCTGTGCAGCAACCGTGCGCCAGCAGCGGTGTGGGTGAAATCAATCGCGTGAAGCAAGCTGCCAGCCCGCTCACCAGACAGGGTATGTGTCAGCTCTAGTGACTTTCGTGTCGCTGCATCAATATCCATAAAGGCCTGTTTTAACAGGATGGTTGGAGGGGACAAGCGTGGCATCTGTTGCAACTGGGTGCGCTGCAAATAGGCCAACAACCCGCCTGCAGCTGACAACATTGGTGGGGTGAACTGGCCAAACCCCTGCAACGTGGAAACCCCATAAAAGTCAGCCAGCCTGGCTGTTGCTTTTTTATGATCAAACAAAGCTGAAGCTTCTGCAGATAAATGGTAATGCAAGGACAACTCAGATTTAACAAAGCCCATCCGTTCAGCCAGATCATCAGCATAAATTAGCTCTGCAGCCTGAAGCCTTGCAAGAACAGTTTCGATATCAGATTCAGTGCAAGGCTGTACAAAAAAGTCGCCAGTGGACATGTCTGCCCAGGCAATTGCTAGTTCATCTGACACCCGGCCAATCGCAGCCAGAAAATTATGCTGCTGCGCCTGCAGCAACTCATCTTCCTGCAACGTGCCCGGTGTGACCACCCGGACAACATCACGCGGCAAAGGTCCTTTTCCGCCTCTCTTCTTGAAAGTTTCAGGGGTTTCAGACTGCTCACAAATGGCCACCTTGTGCCCCTTTTGAATTAATCTGGCCAGATACCCGTCCGACGCATGAACCGGCACACCACACATAGCAATATCACGACCCTCTATTTTCCCTCTGTGGGTCAGCGCAATACCAAGGGCTTCAGCAGCTACTTCCGCATCATGAAAAAACATTTCATAAAAATCACCCATCCTGTAAAACAACAGCATCTCCTGATACTGTTCCTTCACAGTTATGTATTGAGCCATCATTGGGGTAAGTTTGGCCTGTTTTGCAGTTGTTATGTCAAGCGCGTTCATGGTGGTTCATCTAGACTTGAATATCTCCGTCAAAGCATTACGCTATATCTTATCGTTGTACCCGTCTCTTTTAACTTCTGTAGCGGATTCTCATGAAAAAGTCACTCAAACAGGACGCCTTAAATTTTCACGCAACAGGCCGTCCTGGCAAGCTTGAAATTACACCTACAAAGCCGCTAACCACTCAGCGGGACTTGTCACTTGCCTATTCACCTGGCGTTGCTGAGCCCTGCCTTGCAATTAAGGTGTCACCGGATAAGGCTTATGACTATACCGCAAAAGGCAACCTGGTTGCTGTAATTTCCAATGGCACAGCTGTTCTAGGTTTAGGCAATATCGGTGCGGGCGCCTCAAAGCCTGTGATGGAAGGCAAAGCTGTTCTGTTTAAGAAATTTGCTGACATTGATGGTGTTGATCTTGAATTGGATACTGAAGACGTTGACCGTTTTGTTGATGCGGTTAGCCTGCTTGGACAATCATTTGGCGGCATAAATTTGGAAGATATCAAGTCACCTGAATGTTTCATTATTGAGCAGCGCTTACGTCAGATAATGGATATTCCAGTATTTCATGATGACCAACATGG